>CBDTVJ010000509.1:0-3348 GCA_965363655.1 uncultured Halieaceae bacterium
CCAACCGGGCTGCCACGTCCAGGGCGCGGGTAAAGGCGTCATCGATGGGCAGGCTGCTGTGCAGGGTTTTCAGCTTCGGGTAGGCTTCGATCTGCGCGCTGAGAGTCTCCGGAACAATGTCCAGTGTGTTACTGCCTTCGCCACGATATTCCTGGGCCATGGTGAAGGCAGGGGGATCCTCAGTGTCAGTGGTGATGTCATGAATGAGGGGATAATCACCCCCGGCGGTCAGTGACAGCAGCAGTAGCGTTCCCGGCAGGGCGATAAGGCCCCGCTGCAGGATGTTTTTGCGCCAGGCAGCAAAGCGGGGCAGCAACAGCAGAGTGATGCAGATTATCATCACCAGCGTGGCGCCCAGGCAGGCCAGGGCGTACAGCATCAGCCCCTGTTGCCAGGCACCGGAACGTACTGTGAATACTGAGACCGGCAGTAATAGCAAAAAGGTAATGGCCAGGTAGCCGGCCCAGTTCACCAGCACGGGTGGGTTGTTGCGTTCATTCATCGTGGTTTCCTAATCGATGCTATTGGTTGAGGGGCCAAGAATACTACCCGGGCCGGACGCTGGCGAGGCCTGATACTGGTTCAATTGGGTAGCCCTGCGGCGTCTTTAGCGGCCTGTTATTTGAGCTCTGCAGAGCCTTCTGATCTACTGGCGCGCAGTTACTATCGCGGCCTGCCGGCAGGCACTGCGAACTCGGCAAAAATCGATAGGAGATTGGCAAGCTATGGGAAGAGTAGACGGTAAAGTGGCCATTGTAACCGGTGGCGCCAGCGGTATGGGCAAGGCCGACGCACAGTTACTGGCAGCAGAGGGCGCCAGGGTGGTGGTGGCGGACCTCAATGAGGCAGACGGCCAGGCGGTTGCGGCAGCTATTGGCGACAACGCTATCTTCCTGCGCCTCAATGTGACTGACGAGGATAACTGGAAGTCGGTGATTGCCGCCACAGTCGAGAAATTTGGCCAGCTCGATATCCTGGTGAACAATGCGGGCGTTATTGCGCTGGGCACTATTGTCGATACCGAGCTGGAATCCTGGCGCATGGTTAACTCAGTTAACAGTGACGGCGTATTCCTGGGGTGCAAGCATGCCATTCCTGCTATGGCAGAGTCCGGAGGGGGTTCAATCATCAATATGTCCTCGGTGGCGGCCATCCATGGTCAATCCTTCGTCGCCGCCTATACCGCCAGTAAAGGCGCGGTGCGTGCCCTGACCAAGAATATCGCCATGTTCTGCAAGGAGCAGAAAAATGGGATTCGCTGCAACTCCGTGCACCCGGACGGGGTGAAGACGCCAATGGTGGTGAAAGTTGCGACCGGCAACGACACCGCCACGCAGGAGGAAATCGAGGAAATCGGCAAGTTTGGCAATATGTGTGAGCCTGAGGATGTGGCCAACCTGGTGCTGTTCCTGGCCTCCGAAGAATCCCGCTTTATCAATGGCACTGAGATGCTGATCGACAATGCATCCACCATTACACCGCCACTGGGTGTCTGAGCGCTGAGCACAGGAGCCTGTAATGGAAAAGCTACTTTATCCGGTTTGGAAAAATGACGCCCTGAGTGGGGATGAATTTCGCGATGAACTCCTGCAACAGCTGGCGCCGCAACTGGCGGGCATGGATGCGATCCACAGCCTGCGTGTCTGCGTGGCCGATAGCGCTGTCGCGGACGGGGCAGGGCGCCGTATGGAAAGCCACGCGCCGGTGCCGGATGCCATGCTGTCGCTGTGGGTGGACTATGCCGGTGACGCGCAGCAGTGGGAGCCCTTGATCGACGCCCACGTCAGCCGCAGGAAAGGCTACCTGGTGGCGGAGGCAGAGCCCCTGGTCAACCAGCAGCAGCATCCCACGGCGCCCGGAGAGCGGATGTATGGCATGTGCCATGTGGTGTTCATGTCACCGCCGGCGGCCATGGACAGGGATGACTGGCTGGCCGTCTGGAAAGACAGCCACACGCAGATAGCCATCGACACCCAGTCTACCTTTGGCTATCGCCAGAACCTGGTAGTGCGCTGCCTGAGCGACGACACACTCCCCTGTCACGCTGTGGTAGAGGAGAACTTCCCTCCCGAGGCTATGACTTCAGATCACGCGTTCTATGCCACCGGTGGTGATGAGGCTGTGTTGCAGGCGAATATGACGGCGATGATGGACAGCGTTGCGCGCTTTATCGACTTTGAACACATCGACGTTATCCCCATGAGTGAGTACCTGGTCAAGCCGCTGTGAGTCCGGGGACAGATTTGAAATCGAAATCCGGGGACAGATTTGAAATCTGTCCCCAAGCAACCCTTAAAGCTCTTTCATCATCTCTTTAAGGCTGTCCTGCCAGTCTGGAGGAACGTCTCCAGTCAGTGAGATGTACCTGGCTTTGTTCAGCAGAGAGAAAGCAGGTCTTTTGGCTGGTGTCGGATACTCTGAGGTCGGAATTGGTTTAACCGGCACGGTCTTTTCAAGCAAGCCCATCTCCTGGCCATTAGCAATGATCTGTTCTGCAAACCCATGCCATGAGCACTGGCCGGAATTACTGAAGTGGAACAGCCCCTGCGCCTGCTTTTGCAGCAGCTTCACCAGGGCATTGCTCAAGTCAGTGGTCCAGGTAGGCGATCCAATTTGATCGGCGATGACTTTAAGCTCAGGGTGTCTGGAGGCAAGATCGAGCATGGTTTTGACAAAGTTATTGCCATTGGCCCCATAAAGCCATGCAGTCCGCACAATAAGCCAGTCTTTGGCAAACTCCTGGATTTTTTGCTCGCCCTCGTATTTGGTTTGGCCATAAACCCCCAGCGGGCTGGCTGCAGCGTCCTCCTTATAAGGAGTGGCTTGCTCCCCGGAAAAAACAAAGTCTGTGGAAATATGAACTAGCTTGTAGTTGTACTCTATAGAAAGCCTGGCAAGGACTTCAGCCCCGGTGACGTTAACCTTGTAGGCAGCATCCTGCTCGGACTCGGCCTTGTCCACCGCCGTGTAAGCAGCACAGTTGATCACAACGCCTGGTTTTTGTTGCTCGAGAATGGCTTTGACAGAATCGGGGCTGGTGATATCACAGTCAGGGATATCGACACCAAACTGCTCAATATTATTCTTCTGCAGAACCTTCTTGAGGTCCTGCGCCAGCATGCCGTTGCAGCCTATGATTAGAATCTTCATCAAACATCTCATTTAAATTAGTTATTAACATTAAGTTCAAGCCTCTTGTAAGGCCCTGATGCGGTCATCCAGAGGCGGATGGGAGCGAAACAGGCCGGAAATACCCTGTTTCAGCTGCTCGCTGATACCAAACGCGGTCAGTTCACCGGGCAGGTCCTGGGGCTGGTTCTGCTCCATCTGCAAGCGTTGCAGTGCGGC
>CBDTVJ010000510.1:0-3324 GCA_965363655.1 uncultured Halieaceae bacterium
TGCAGTACTGATTATGAATTTCGCGGCGCCCTTGATCGACTACTACACCCAGCCTCGAACCTACGGCCATCAGGAAAAAGGGGGGAAGGAGTAAGATGCTCGGTCAATCCATTACTCGCAACAGTCTATTGCTGGCCTTGTTTGCAGTAGGCACCACCTTACTGATTGCCGGCACTTATTTGCTCACACGGGACGACATCGCCCTGCAAAAGCGGCAGGCGGAAGAAAAGGCACTATTACAGATCATCCCCCGGGAGCGGCACGACAACTCCATGCTGGATGACACCATCCCGGTAGGGCCAGAGGCCAATGGCCTGGGCCTGCACGAGAATAAACAAATCTATATCGCCCGCCAGGGCAGCGCAGTTGTCGCAGCCATCATCCCCGCAATCGCGCCCGACGGCTATACTGGTGAGATTGAACTGATAGTTGGCGTGAACAATGACGGCAGCGTCGCCGGTGTACGCGTGCTCAGCCACAGGGAAACACCCGGGCTGGGAGACCAGGTAGACATCAGGAAGTCCGATTGGGTACTGGGGTTCAGCGGGCATTCGCTGGACAACCCCAAACCAGAAGGCTGGGCGGTAAAAAAGGATAAGGGCGTTTTCGACCAGTTCACTGGCGCCACCATAACCCCCCGGGCGGTTGTCGCAGCGACATTGCGCGCCTTACAATATGCCCAGGCGAACCGGAAAACCCTGTTCGCCGACAAAGGTACTGAGCCCGCTGGAGGCGAGTCATAATGGCTGAAGTTACATACAAGGAGCTGTCCCTCAATGGCCTGTGGAAAAATAACCCGGCCATCGTACAGCTGCTGGGGCTATGCCCCCTGCTCGCTGTCACCGGCAGCGTGGTTAATGCCATTGGGCTGGGACTCGCGACGATACTGGTACTGGCCTGCTCCAACACCTCGGTATCATTAATACGCAACATCGTATCCGACGCGATCCGCCTACCCGCATTTGTGATGATCATAGCTGCGGCAGTTACCTGCATTGAACTGCTGATGCAGGCCTTCGCCTATGAGTTGTACCAGATACTGGGCATTTTCCTGCCCCTGATTACCACCAATTGCGTCATCCTGGGCCGCGCCGATGGCTTTGCCGCCAAGCACCGGGTCGGTCCCGCGCTCTATGACGGCCTGATCATGGGTATAGGTTTCACCTGCGTGCTGGTGTTGCTGGGCGCATTGCGTGAACTATCCGGCACCGGTGCGCTGTTTGCCAATATGGATTTATTGTTCGGACCCAGTGCAGAGAGTTGGAAAATTGTCGTATTTGCAGATTACCAGCCCTTCCTGCTGGCCATTCTGCCGCCAGGGGCGTTCATTTTCACCGGCCTGATCATCGCAGCCAAGAACCTGGTTGATGAACGTATCAAAACACACCAGGACGCCCTCAAAGAGAAGCCCGTGAAAGGCTCCAAGCGGGTGCGGGTAACCGGTACTATCTCTTAAGAATCAACTGCCGGGGCTTACGACTGGGCATCTGCTGGCAGCAGCATCAGGGTATCGAGCAACTGATCCACCGCAGCGTCATCCATGCCGCGGTTTTCCTCGTCACAGCTATAGGTAATAAACAGCAGCATAGAGCCGCTACTGACGTACCACTCCCTTACCGCGTCGCCTTCGTCAACATAATCGGCCAGCAGACCCGCAAAGTCACCGAGGGTAACTGACCGCCAGGCCTGCGGTTGCTCGGCTTCAGACTCCGCGATATCAAGCAACGACTGCTGGTCAAAACTGCCCTCTTCCTTATGCAGCGTACTGATCTCAATGCACCCCACATCGTCGCGGTCTCCTACCAGGATGCTATCCTCTTCAGAATCGGCCCACCATTCCGGAGGAATTGCCAGGGTCCACCACTCGGTTTCGAGCACATTCATTCGCTATTCCTTACAGCTCAACAGACATTAGCAACGCGTCTTCGCGTCCATCCCTTGTAGGATAATATTTTTTGCGCGTCCCATCCAACGCAAAGCGGTGCCCCCGGTACAAGCGCTGCGCCGCCGTGCTGGATTCCCTGACTTCCAGCAGGCAGCGTGTTATGCCGGACTCTCTCATGCGCTGCAAGGCTGAGCTGAGGATTTCCCCTCCCAGACCATGGCCCTGGCGGGCGCGGAGCACAGCAATATTGAGAATACTGGCTTCATCCAATACCTGGGAATAGATGATAAAGCCTGCCACGCACCCACCGTCTTCCAGGACCAGTGTGGTTGCAGCCGACTCTGCACCGCTGCACGCTGTTGCAAACTGCCCACGACTCCAGGGGTGTGCACTCACCTGCGCGTCAATCTCCGCCAGCCGCGCGGCGTCGTCGGGCCGCGCGTGCCTGAGTTCAGCGGGCACAGCTCAGGGTGTTACGCGCAAGAATAAAGGGGGAGACAGGGGCGATAGAACAGGGCTCACAAATGCTTGGCCAGTGGCAATAAATCCCGCCAGGCCTCTCGCTTGAGTTCAGGACGGGCAAGGATCTGGGCACTACTAATGGTAGCCACGCTGCGCACCTGCAACTGCCCCAAGGGTACCCACTGCTCACAGGCCTGGCCAAGCAGTACTAATCCGCGGCACTGGTGCTGCTGCAGTTTACGACCGACAAAACCAGCTACACTGGCCCGGGCGGCCTCTTCGCCCAGATCCAGCTGCCGATTGGTATGGATAGGCCAATCAAACTGGGCTACGTCTGCCTGCACTGCACCCAAACCGCCCCCGGCAGCATCCTCGTCATCACTGTATGCGGCGTATGACGCCAGGGCCTGGGCCATGGCCTTCACCAACCACACCTGCTCTGTGGCCAGCGGCATATCCCCCAGGGCCTCCAACCACAACCAGTCACCGGCAACAATCGCAGCCAGGCTAAAGCGAGGCACGGGTTCGCCCTGCCGCTGCGGCCGCGCCTGCAGCGGGGGTGGAGGAACCGCGCTGGTATCAAACTGCGGCACGGTGTTGGCCGCTGCAACGGGTAGAGTATCCGGCGGCACCGGCATTTCCGGAGATTCGGGGATGCCGGGAATGTGTCCCTGACCAGTGCCAACCGGTGAGGCAACTACCGCCAGCCGGCGGGACAGCGCTGCGCCTGGCAATTGGGATCGCGACACGTAGCTGTCAACACCCAACGCTTCCAGATAGGCCATGCGCCTCAGTTCATTCATTGCTGTTCCAGTAACTGGCCCGTCCCCCAAGAGGCTCAAAGTCTAACAGTTTTCCACCTTGTTCTATATCCAACGCCAGCCATGCAGATTAAAAAAGCGCAGGCCCGATGAAATAAAATACCTCACGTGGCGCAGCCCCTTGCTCGCAGCGTACCCCCCGTGGTGCACGACCCG
>CBDTVJ010000511.1:0-3311 GCA_965363655.1 uncultured Halieaceae bacterium
TATCGCGAGAGCGCCGGGATATTTTCAATCGCTTAATCGGTGACGATGCTCGCGGGCCCCAGCCCATTAATGCCAGGCCTGTTTTACGCTAAGGCTTCGGCTGTTAGCACATAAGACCGGATTTACATCAGGGCGCGAGCACCGTGACTGCCTTTGTCCTAGTATAATTCCGGCGGCCCATCTACTACACTCCACGGTATCACAAACTTTTGTAACGAATCCGGCCAACGATAATGCACCACCACAATAGATTCTTTCGGCTCCAACGTTCAGTCGTTGCCAGTGTGGCGCTGCTGTTCCTGTGCCTGGCCTTTTCCTGGTCCCAGGATACCCGGGGGCAGGAGGCCCAGGGTCAGAAAGGTTCCGTGCGAGAGGTGATCGAGGCAGAGCAGGCGGCGGAACAACTGATCAAGGAAAAAGCCCGGTCGAATATCAAGTACAACACCGCGGGTACGACACCACTGGCTACCATGCTGGGACTTCGCGAGGCCATCCGGCGGTCTGATTATGCCGCGGCCGGCGAATTCCTGGATATGCGCTATTTGCCCGAGGAAGCGGCTCAGTCCCCCGCAGAGCAATTGGTCAAGGCCTTTGCCATGGCCTGGCAGAGACAGGTGATTCTGGACCTCACCAGATTGAGTGATGAACCCGAGGGCAACCTCGAAGATGGACTGCCCGCGTACCGCGACCAGATTGGCACACTGGTGCTCAGTTCCGGCGAGATCCCTGTTTACCTGCAGCGTATCCCCGATGATGAACTGGGCAAGGTCTGGAAAATTTCCAATGCCACTGTAGCCGAGATTCCCCGCATCTGGGACGAACTGGGTTATAGCCCGGCAGCGATTTACCTCAGCGAGCTGCTCCCGCAATTTCAATTGCTGGGCATGTCCAATTGGCAGCTAGTCTGCACGGTGTTGATACTGGTGCTCGCCTGGCCGCTGTCTGGCCTGGTCAGCGCGATATTCAAGCGTATTGCGCTGGCGATTCCCAATTACTTTCCGCAGGGAATTGAGCGTTTTTTCAGAATACCGATGCGCTTTTTCATCTACATAATGATCGTCGGGCAACTTGTGGATCGACTGGGCATGACCGCGATTGCCAGGGCAGTGCTTAAATCCACTGGCCTGGATTACATAGCTTTCACCGTGTTGCTGATGGGCATACTGACCCTTATTCGCGACTACCAGATTCGTAAAATGGAGCGCGCGGGTAACGCGGCCTTTGTTGCCCTGTTGAAGCCGATGACCATTATTATCAAGTTCATCCTGGTCATTATCCTGACTCTTTTCTGGGCGGAATCAGCGGGCTATAACATGTCCACTCTTATCGCCGGCCTGGGCGTGGGGAGCCTGGCAGTTGCCCTGGCCGCGCAGAAAACCCTGGAAAACATGATCGGTGCGCTTACCCTGTATACCGCCAAGCCGGTGAGTCCCGGTGATTTCTGCCGCTTTGGCGAGGCCGTCGGTACTGTTGAGGAGATCGGCCTGCGCTCCACTGTGATTCGGACGCTGGACCGTACCAGGGTGATTATTCCCAACTCGGTCTTTTCCGCCGCCCAGATAGAAAACTATACAGAACGTGATCGCATTCGCTTTTTTCGCAACCTCAGATTGCAGTTAACCGGCGCCGAGCGAACGCGATTTATCCTCGCCGAGATTCGCAGCCTATTGTATTCGCACCCGGAAATCCTGCCGGATACTGTCAGTGTGCGCCTGGAAAAGATCGAGGATGCAACGGTACTACTGCGCCTGGACGCAGGCACAACAACCACCGATTTTCAGGTGTTTCTCGCAGTGGCGGAGGATCTCAACCTGAGAATCATTGAAATCGTGCACGGCGCGGGGGCGCTCTTCAGCGGTCCAGGACAGAGCCTGCAAATGCGTGAGTCTGAACCCGAAAGCCCTGAGCGGCTCGCGGAGATAGAAGCAACCCTGGCGTCCTGGCGCAGAGAGGACCGGCTGCCCTTTCCAAACCATTCCCCAGAGGCTATCGCTGAATTGCGCGGTACCCTGGATTATCCACCCAAGGGTTCCCCGGCCTGAATCGCCTAGGAGCGGACTATTGGTCTACAATGTCCACAGGCTCTACTTACGACTCAATGCAGACGCTGTCGGTCTACTGAGTCACTTCTTGGCGCGCATCGTCAACCAGCTCCTTAATTAGAGGAATGATTTCATCCAGTACTAATCTCCAGGATTGAAAAAAGCCCCCTTCTCGCGCGTAATCCTCAACAGCGACGAAACCGCCGATCATTCTCTTGGTATCTATCCAGGCAACCGACCCGAACGCGCCGGAGTCATAAATTACATCGGGCAACTCTGGTCGCCCCCACCAACCCATTCCATACTTGTGTGTTTCCCAGGCTGGACTTAGAGTGACCAATCCTGTCTTCCTGTCGACTTGCATAAACGATACCGCTTCAGGAGACAAAACCCTATTATTTTCGCACACACCCTCCCTAAGATGTAGCAGTAATAGCTTTGCCATGTCCTGCATATTGGAGATTGCACCACCTCCCAGAAGTGGGTTGCTGCGGCCGGTTAGACTGTCCGGATGCCCAGTAAATTGCTCCGGATTCTCTTTTGTATTCCCAGTCTCATAGACTTGCAGTCCACAAGGTTGAGCGATATATCGATCGAACGCTTGATTAAATTCACTGTTTGTCACTTGTGTGGCTACCGCTCCGGCCAGATGCCACTGGGAACTACCATAGTCAAATATCGTTCCGGCTGGTTGAGTCCCCGGCAGCTCGGTAGAGTAGATCAGCCTCGCGCAATCTTCGAAAATAACATCGGGATCATACTGGCACTCATGTAATTCTATATCACCGTAAATACCAGGGATGCCGGATGTATTACTCAGTAGTTGTGTTGTAGTCCGGTCTCCATAGACGCCATCCCATGTCAGATAGTTGCCAATCGGCATGTCCACATCAAAGTCAATCGAACTATCTTCGTGAATCGCCATCAGCAGTGTCGCACTTGGAAACTTGCTGACTGACGCGAGCAAAAGAACTATGTCTGGAGAATGGTCGCCAAATGAGGCTTCGTGAACTGTCCCTTGAATTTTGTCGACTAACGTAATGGATATGCCATCAAGTACTGCGCTTTCTTCTACGAATTTCTGCAAGCGCTGGTCCACCTCCGAGAAGTCATAAACAGGCAACTGGTCGGCTAGATTAGAATTGGAATTGGAATTGGAATTGGAACCGGAACCGTCGCTACAGGCTCCGAGTAAAAGTGATGAGCTAAGTATCGAGTACAGTAATATTTTGGATTTCATAATCAAACCCCTGCCTTGAGAGTGCGTCT
>CBDTVJ010000512.1:0-3304 GCA_965363655.1 uncultured Halieaceae bacterium
CATGGCGTTTCAGCACCGCGAAGATAATATCCTGCTTGCGCGAGCGGGCCATGTTGTCCAGGCCCATCTCTTTGGCGATATCGATGAGTTCCTGGGTGGATTTGGTCTTTAGGTCAGTTAGATTCATAGGAAAGAGAGCTGTGAGCTTAATTATTTGAGGGGAAGAAAATGTGTGTAAGTGAGAGCCGGTTGACAATGCCAACGAATCGCAGCTTTAAATATAATATTGTGTTGCAGGGCTACTGGTATGGCACGGGAACGTGCGACGGGGTGAAATGTAGCACGCACCGGTAGAGCCGTCTACCGCTTTTTTTGTCCATTTCGAGGGTGTAATCGGCCAAGCTTGAGCCCGGGTTGCCCCGGGCTCGAAAACTTTAGACAACTTCCTGGATGAAATCCGTCAGTTGCGTCTTGGACAGGGCGCCCACTTTAGTGGCTTCAGCGTTACCGCCCTTGAAGACGATCAGGGTGGGGATACCGCGAATGCCGAATTTCGGTGGAATGTCGGGATTGGCGTCCACATCGACCTTGCAGATCTTCAGTTTGCCAGCGTATTCGGCGGCAATTTCATCCAGTACGGGCGCGATCATTTTGCAGGGGCCACACCATTCGGCCCAGAAATCTACCAGTACGGGGACGTCGGAATTCAATACTTCAGCGTCAAAAGTGGCATCGCTGACGTGTACTATCTGGTCGCTCATGCTGTTCTCCGGTTGATCTGCGGCGTTGTTGGCCGCTTAAATTTGAGGGAGGCCATCATACCATCGGTTCCAAGCGGCACAACCACGCCGCTAGAGTTTTTTGGCATGGCGATATTGCCAAAAGCTATAGTCATTCTGGCCTGGGCGAAAAGCCAGGGGCTATGTAAATGTGGTCTTGTACTGGCTGAAAGCGTAGTCTTTCCGCAAGCCGGGCCATCGCCCACTAAACAAAAAGGCATTATTTTGCGCAAACAACAGATCGCTGTCATTGCCGTCGTAGGCGTTGCCTTCGCTGCCTGGTTTTATTTTGACCTGGGCAGTTACCTGCAGTTTGAAACCCTGCAACTGCACATTGGTGATTTGCGGCAGTGGTATGCGAACAATCCGCTGCTGGCCGGCATGATCTATTTTGCCATATATGTGGCAGTAACCGCGCTGTCGGTGCCCGGAGCGGCGGTAATGACCTTGGCGGGCGGCGCCCTGTTCGGGTTCTGGTATGCACTGTTGCTGGTGTCATTTGCCAGTACCATCGGGGCTACCCTGGCCTTCCTTTTTTCGCGTATTTTGCTGCGCGACTGGGTGCAGCAGCGCTTTGGCCGACAGCTGGGCGCGGTCAATGCTGGTTTTGCCAAAGATGGCGCCTTCTACCTGTTTTCCCTGCGCCTGGTGCCCCTTTTCCCGTTTTTCCTGATCAATTTGCTGATGGGCCTGCTGCCTATTCGCATCCTTCCTTTCTACCTCGTATCACAACTGGGCATGCTGCCCGGGACTGCAGTCTTCGTGAATGCCGGTACGCAGCTGGGGCAGCTGGAGTCCCTGTCCGGCATTGTATCCGCGCCTTTACTGGGTTCCTTTGTCCTGCTGGCGGCTTTTCCCTTTATTGCGAGATGGCTGTTGGATGCTATTCGCGCACGACGAATTCTTGCGCCTTATGACAGACCCGCACGATTCGATAACAACCTGCTGGTCATCGGGGCGGGTTCGGCAGGATTGGTAACTTCATTGATCGCGGCGACAGTGAAGGCAAAAGTGACCTTGATTGAGCGACATAAAATGGGGGGTGACTGCCTGAATACCGGCTGCGTGCCCAGTAAGGCACTCATTCGCTCGGCGCGAGTGGCCCAGTATGCGCGACGGGCCGAGGAATTCGGCCTGGCGCCAATGCCGGTGGATGTCAACTTTCCAGCAGTAATGCAGAGAGTGCAGGACATTATCCAGACTATAGAGCCCCATGATTCGGTAGAGCGTTTCACCAGTCTTGGCGTCAATTGTGTGCAAGGGAATGCGCGCATCCTGTCGCCCTGGGCAGTTGAGGTGAATGGCGAAGTCCTGACCTCGCGCAACATTGTTATCGCCAGTGGCGCGCGCCCGCGCGTGCCGGATATACCGGGGCTCGCGAGCCTGGATTACCTGACGTCGGATACGGTCTGGGAGATCAGGGAATTGCCGCAGCGCTTACTCGTGTTGGGCGCGGGGCCTATTGGCTGCGAGCTGGCACAGGCATTTGCGCGCTTGGGTAGCGAGGTGACCCTGGTAACCAGGGCTCAAGAAATAATGCCCCGTGAAGACCCTGATGTTGCGGAGCATGTCCGCACCGCTTTCAAGCAAAATGGCGTGCAGGTCTATACCGGTTATGACGCTCTGTCTTTCGGGGTGGCTGAGGGGGAGGAAAGTTGTGTGTTTCAAACGGCTAGCGGTCAGCTGACACTGTCTTTCGATCGCGTGCTGCTGGCTGTGGGCCGCAGTGCCAATGTGGAAGACATGGGTTTGGAAGAATTAGGAATCGGTCTTGGGCCTACAGGGACAGTTGCAGTGGACGAGCACCTGCGCACGGTTATACCCACTATATCAGCCTGCGGGGATGTTGCCGGGCCCTACCAGTTCACGCATATGGCAAGTCACCAGGCCTGGTACGCGGCGGTGAATGCACTGTTTGGCCGTTTTCGTAAATTCAAGGTGGATTACTCGGTGGTTCCCTGGGCGACGTTCACTGATCCGGAAGTAGCCCGGGTTGGTCTGAATGAAACAGAGGCGCGGGAGCGCAATATTGCTTTTGAAGTGACGCGCTATGAACTCGATGACCTGGACCGGGCCATCGCCGACGGAGAGGCTCACGGCTTTATCAAGGTGCTGACGGAACCAGGCCGCGACAGAATTCTGGGAGCCACTATTGTGGGTTACCATGCGTCGGAGCTGATCAACGAATTCGTACTGGCGATGAAGCATGGATTAGGCCTGAACAAGATATTGGGGACCATCCATATCTACCCGACCCTGAGCGAGGGTAACAAGTTCGTGGCCGGCGAATGGCGCAAGGCACGCAAGCCAGAAACGCTATTGCGTTGGGTTGAGCGCTATCACAGCTGGATTCGTGGCTGAGACCTCGCGTTAAATACGTTACAGTGCAGTGGATAATGTTGCGCGCCCTGGAGCGTGTTGAAAATTGCAGAGGAGAAAAAAGATGGCAAAAGTTGCCGTGGTACTGTCTGGGTGCGGTGTCTACGATGGAGCCGAAATTAACGAGGCCGTGCTGACCTTGTTGTGTCTTGAGCAGCAGGGCGCGAGCTATCAGTGCTTTGCCCCGAATATCGAGCAGATGCACG
>CBDTVJ010000513.1:0-3292 GCA_965363655.1 uncultured Halieaceae bacterium
GCGTAAATGCCGAACAGGGCGAGGGCGAACCCGACCATCATGCTGACCGCCATTTTTTTCTCTTCATCAGCGGCGCCCGACAGCTGGTGACTGAGCCCGGGGTATTTTTTCTTCAGCTCGGGAAGTACGTTTTGCTCAACGTCCTGGATGACCTTGCTGGGTTCCACCATTTGCTTGTTGGCTTCTGCTGTCACTTCCGCTGCGCGCTGGTAGTTAATGCGGGTGGCCTTTAACAGGCCCTGTTTGACTTCCAACTGCGCTACCGTTTCAAAGGGCACTTCATCCCCGCCGGGTGTGCGAATAAACATATTCTTGAGGCTGTTGACGTTTTCGCGATCAGCCTTGGGGTAGCGCACCATCACTTTAATTTCATCGATACCCCGTTGTACCCGCTGTGCCTCGGCACCGTAAAAGGCGTGGCGTACCTGGCTGCCCAGGTCATAGCGTGTCAGGCCCAGCGATTCCGCTTCGGGCAGGATATCCAGGTGGAATTCATCTGAGGTGTCGCTAACGCCATTGCGAATATCGTATAAGCCTGCATAAAGGTGCAGTGCGTCTTCCAGTTCGCCTGCGGCCTTACGCAGCACGTCGAAATCCTTGTGCATCAGGTCAAAAGCGACGGAGGGGCCCAGGTCGGGGCCGTCGGCACTGGTAATGGAGAATACTTCTGCGCCGTGTATCCTGCCCACTGCCTCGCGCCAGCGTTGTTCCACTTCGCGGGTGTTGATAGAGCGTTCCTGCTCTTTGGTCAGTTCCACATCTATGCGACCGTTAATGCGGTTGAAACCATAGGTGGCCATGTGTTCCAACAGACGTTCGTCCTTGCCGCTTTGCAGCCGGTAGTCTTCCTCCATGGTTTTGAAGGCACGGGCGATCTGGAGAACTGCTTGCAAGGTGCGCTCTTCGGGAATGCCCGGTGACATGCGCAATTCCACTTGCAGGAATTCCCCGGGGGTATCCGGTGACAGCACGGTGCGCACGGCACCGCCGGCCAGCAAGCCGCTAGAAAGAATCAGCAGTGACAGGAAAAAAGCAAGGGTGGTGTAACGATTGCTGACACAGCGCTGCATGAAAGGCCGGTATCGATATTCTACAAATGCTGTCAAGCGACGGTTCACGCTTTCCTGGACTCTATCGATCTGTAACAGCAGCCGGTTTTTGGTGGGTTTGCTGTGGGCCAGGTGTGCCGGCAGAATCCACTTGGATTCGACCAGGGAAAAACACAGGCACAGGATGACGACCCAGCCACAGGCCTCGGGGAAGGCCCCGAATACGCCCTGGATAAACAGTGTGGGGGTGAAGGCCATGATCGTAGTCAGGACGCCGAAGGTCGCCGGGGTGGAGACTTTGTAGACGCCGGCGACCACGCTGTTGACACTGTGGCCGTATTTTTCCTGCTCGGTGTAGGCACTTTCTCCCATGATAATGGCGTCGTCCACCACAATCCCGAGAACCAGTATGAAGCCGAAAATACTGATCATGTCGAGGGTGCCATTGATATAGGGCGTGTTGATGAAAGCCATCGCGCCCAGGAAGCACACGGGTATTCCCAGCATCACCCAGAATGCCAGCTTGATCTCCAGAAACAGTGCCAGCACGATGAAGACCAGCAGTGCACCCATCGCCAGGTTCTTGACCATCATGCCGAGACGGCCCTTAAGGTAGTAGGTAGTGTCGTACCAGACATCCAGCGTAACACCATCGGGCAGGCGGTTGCTCCTTTCAGCGACATAGGCTTTAGCAGCCTCCGCAGTTTCGATAATGTCCTGGCTGCCCATGGCGAAAACATTCACACCCAGCGAATACGTGCCGTTGAACATGGCAAAGCCGGCAGCATCGACGAAGCCATCATCCACGGTGGCGATGTCGCCCAACAGCAAGCGCGTGCCATCGGGCCATGTCTTGAGCACGATACTTTCGAAGTCCTGCTGGACGTAAGCCTGCCCGATGGTGCGCAGCATGATTTCACCGTTCTCGGTGCGCACTGAGCCAGCGGGGAGGTCCAGTGAAGAAGCGGAAATTATATTGGCCACATCCCCGAGTGTGAGATGGTATTCCCGCAGCAGCTGTTCGGAGATCTCAATAGCGATTTCATAATCCCGCGCACCTACCACTGAGGCGGCAGAAACTTCGGGGACGGTTAACAACTCGCGCCGGATTTCATCGGCCAGGGACTTCATGCTGCGCTCATCGATGTCGCCTGATAACTGCAGGGTCAGTGCGGGGAACAACAGCTCAGGTTGGCTGATGATGGGTTTTTCCGCCTCTTCCGGGAAGTGTTGAATGGCATCGATACGGTTTCGTATATCGGCCATCAATACGGCGAGATTGGTTCCCTCCAATGGCTCAATCATCATCATGGCAGCGGATTCAAAGGAATCTGACGTGACCCGCTTGATGCCGTCAAGGTCGTTGATGGCCTCTTCGATTTTCAGCACGATACCCTGTTCCACTTCTTCCGGGGCGGCGCCGGGGTAGACGGCGTCAATGATAACTATTTCGATATCAAAAGCCGGAAACATGGCGCGTTGGATAGTGAAGGCCGATCCCAATCCGATGGTAATTATGATCAGCATGAGCAGGTTTGCCGCCACGGGGTTGTGGGCAAACCAGGCAATGATTCCTTTAGGAGCGGGAGGGTGCATCAGCCACCCGAACTATCATTGGTCTTGGCTGCTACCGCAGCGGTAGCGCCCTCCATCTTATCGTTGGCTTGCTCTTTTATGGGCCTGCCATTTTGATCCAGCTGGTTGGTGGGTGTTGTCGACTGGATGCGGACTTCGGAGCTATCAAAGGAACTGTCCAGGCGGGTCAGTGACACCAGGTCGCCATTGTCCAGACCCGCGCTGACGTAGATCAGATCGCTGCTGGTGCGCAGCAGTGTCACCTTGCGATTGCGCAGGTGCATGCTCTCGTCCACCACCCATAGATAGTTGTCGGCGCGCAGGACATAGCGGGGTAGGGGAACAATACCGGTCAGTTCCTTGCCCTCAATGTTGGCATTGACGAAGGTGCCAATGCGCAGGGGCTCTATGCCGGGACTGTTTAAACCATAGGGGTCATCGATTCGCGCCACTGCATAAAGTACGCGCGAGCGCTCATCGAATACGCCTTCAGTACGGTGGAGGTGCGCGGTCCAGTGTTTTATTTCGCCGCCCACGTCGGTGTAAAGGTCTATCGGCGAGCCCTTGTTGTTATCACCCAGCTTCGGAAGTTCGAGATAGGCCAGCTTGCCCTGTGGTATGGGCAGCCGGATTTCAGCGGACTCCACGGAAAAAATGTCAGCCAGAGG
>CBDTVJ010000514.1:0-3287 GCA_965363655.1 uncultured Halieaceae bacterium
ATACGGTGGTATTTAACGGAGCTCTTGGTGAGGCTCACGGCCCGATAAAAACCCAATTTGGTTACCATCTGATTGAGATCACTTCGCGAGATGGCTGACAAGTGCTCTCGCAGAGCTAAGGCGGCATATCCTATCCGCAATGAATTCTCATGGCGAAATCATTCGGAATCACTCCTGGCCTCATCCTGATTCTGGTGGGTAATCCTGCTGTAGGCATTCTGATCGAGCGGGTAGTCTGGTTTTTGCTACTCGTGTTGACCTCCCTATCAAGTATCCGAGATGGCAAGGACAAGGTTATGCAGATCTCGTTGATGGCTTGCTTTTTCTGGGTGTTCTCTATGTTACCGGTTCCGCTGAATCCAGAAAGTCTCGGTTAGTGATTTCTATGCGTATCCTCTTTCTTTTTTCAATCATCCTGATAGCGGGATGCGCGGCTTTAGTAAGCAATCATTTCGATCAGCTCTACGGTGAACCTGATCCGACTCGTTTTGATACTCCCTTAACCTCAGGGTCGGTGGATTTTCACAATCAAATCAAACCAATATTAGAGGCTCGCTGTGCCGCCTGTCATGCATGCTATGACGCAGCTTGCCAGTTAAAGCTCGACTCCTATGAAGGCATTACTCGTGGCTTAAGTCAGCAAAAAGTCTACGACGGGACTCGCATATTTGCTGCGCAACCCTCTCGTCTATTTGAAGACGCTCACTCTATCGCCGAATGGAGGCAGAAGGGCTTTTCGCCTGTTCTAAACGAACGAGCCAATAACGCCGAAACCAATATTATCGGTAGTGTAATGGCTCAGTCACTGCTACTTAAAGAAGCGAATCCCTTACCCGATACCAAGCTACTGGGCGATTCATTTACTCTGGGATTGGGGCGAGATCAACAATGCCAAAGCATCGAAAACTACGCTCGGATGTCAAAACAATTTCCACTGTGGGGCATGCCCTACGGGCTGCCCGGATTGGCGAAAAATGAACAAGACCTGATATTACAGTGGATTTCAGAAGGTGCGCCTGTTCAACCAACTACAGATAGCCTCACCGCCGAAATTGTTAGTGAAATCGAAAAGTGGGAAGTTTTCTTTAATCAAAACCCTTTAAAAGACCAACTGATGGCTCGTTATATTTATGAGCACCTGTTCCCTGCCAACCTGTATTTCAGCGATATTCAAGGCAATCCAGTGTTTTTGAAATTGGTTCGATCTTCCACGGCGCCCGGTCAACCGCTTGAGCAAATTGGCACACGATTGCCCTTCCTGGACCCCGGTGGCGATCGGGTCTATTACCGATTTATTCCTATGCGCGAGTCAGTCGTATTAAAGAGTCATATGCCCTATGCGCTAAATACGCAGAAGATGGATCGCTGGGTAGCGCTATTCCTTGGGTCGGACTATGAAGTGACTGCGCTGCCCTCCTACGAAAGAGAAAGCGCCTCTAACCCCTTTATCACTTTCGAACAACTGCCGCCCAAATCCCGTTTCAGCTTTCTACTGGATGAAGCTCAATACACTGTGATGGCGTATATCAAAGGGCCAGTATGCCGAGGGCAAGCCGCAGTGGACGTAATTAATGACCACTTCTGGGTGGTATTCAGCGATCCGGAAGTAGATTTTGGTGGAGCCTATTCTGCTGAGGTGGAGCAAGCACTTAAGATGGTTGAATTGCCGGCGGCGGCTGGTAGCACCTCAATGTTATTGAACTGGTTAAGCTACGCTGGCGAAGAAAAAAAGTATCTGAATGTTAAAGCCGATATTGTTGAGCAGCAGACAAGAGATGAAGTTCCACGGGATTTAAGCCTGCTTTGGGATGGCGGTGACTATAACCAGAATGCCTCGCTTACTGTGTACCGACATAATGACAATGCCACTGTGGTGAAGGGGCTGCAGGGCGACCAGCCACAAACCACCTGGCTGATTAACTACTCACTTCTGGAACGGATTCACTACCTTCTAGTAGCCGGTTACGATGTCTATGGCAATGTGGGACATCAGTTGAATTCGCGAATCTATATGGAGTTCTTGCGCATAGAGGCGGAGAACAATTTCCTTTCACTACTGCCGAATGAAGCGCGTTCCGATGTGTTAGCGCATTGGTATCGCGGTGATGTCAGCCGTCTGGCCGAAACCATGCAAGCCCATAGTAAAAGTCACGTTAATCCCGATATTCCATTTCAGACAGATACACCTTTAGATGAGCTATACGCATTGTTGAAAACCCATATGGCACCCGTTTCGGATGGGGTTTTTGCTTTGAAGAGTGCTCGGGTATCAGAATCCAGCCTGGCGCTTCTGGAGAAATTGGACGGCCTTCGTGGAACTGCAATCTCGGTGCTTCCGGAAAACACGATTCTAGCGCTGAAGGACAGCAGTAGTGCCGAACAATCTTTCTATTCCCTGCTTCGCAATACCGCTTTCACCAACATTACCCATCTCTTTGACGACAGGGAGAGACGCTTGCCGGATGAAGACTACCTCACTGTCGCTCCCGGTTTTATTGGCGCCTATCCCAATGCCTACTTGAGCGTTTCAACAGAAGATCTGGCCGAATTTGTAGCACGAATCAAGGCTCTGGATGGCGAGACAGACTACACTCTGTTAATGGACGATTATGGCATACGACGCACAAACAGCAGCTTTTGGCAGTTTAGCGATGCAGTTCAAGGCGCCGCTCGCCGTGACCGAATTGAGGGAGGGATTTTGGACTACAACCGTCTTGAAAATCGGTAATTAATGCGAACGAAAGGGACAGACCAACACGGGGGCACACCCTTTCCTTGATCTGATCTTGCGGCGCAGTTTGCACGTGCCACCGAGACCAAGAAGCCACGGTGATTGATGTGGGAAATTTGTCGCTATCAGTTGTGCTTAGTTATGCTCTATGGGGATAAGATTGCAACGACTGCTCCAGTAAGCCGTTGATTAGTAGTTAGTTTAAATTGCACTGTCAAACTCATAATGATGGGGCCGCTATTCAGTAGGAGTAGCCACCATTTTTTAGCTCTAAATCATAGAATTGTATATATAGCTGGCATGATAGATATCCCTATCCAGTCTTTTGGCTTGGTCTAGCGTTGGACCGCACCATGTACTTTTACTCGAACAATAGTTTCTCGTTTGATTGGGTTGAAAGCTCGATTTTTCTGCAGTTCCGTAGGGTTCGATTGTGAAGGCGAAGGTGAAGTAGATTTACGTGCAAAGCCGTCTATTCGCCGTCATTGATCGTTTGAGCCACGATTCTCATGCTCGAAAATCTCTTGTTCTAACCAATCACGAAGGATAACGATGT
>CBDTVJ010000515.1:0-3283 GCA_965363655.1 uncultured Halieaceae bacterium
CACTAAGCCGACAGGCACCCTGCGATACCGTAATGTTCAGCCATGGCGGTCGCTTCCACCTCTTCGATCCCTCACATTACCAGCAACTGAAGTTCAACCAGCGGCGCTTTGGCGGCAAAAAAGTTATTTTCCTGACTCGCGATATTCGCGACACGCTCGTTTCATCTTTCTTCCAGGAGAGCAAACGTACCGAGGTTTTCAAAGGGGATATTGGCGAGTTCATTCGCGATCCCCATCTGGGCGCCCGGAAAATAGTGAGTTTCTACAATCTCTGGTACCAAAACCACCAAAGCACCCGGGGTTTTGCCTCGGTGACCTATGAGTCGCTACACGCTAATCCCACGGTTGAACTACAGAAATTGCTGGCCTTTTTAGGCCTGGAGCAGGTAGAAAACAGCCTACTGGCGCAGGCTGTGGAATATGCGGACTTCGGTCACATGAAGAAGCTGGAGACCTCTGGCACCTTCCATGACAGCATGATGCGGCCCGGTCGAAAAAATGACGGTGAGTCCTTGAAGGTGCGTCGTGGCAAAGTAGGCGGCTTTGTCGATTACCTCGACGATGACATGCAGGCATACATCAAAGAGGTGGTAGACGAATTGGGTGTCGAAGGCTGTGACTGGTATTTCAGTCCAGAGAGCAACGCCACTACCACACCATGACCGGCAAGGTTGAGCGAACATCCGGCCCAATCCGCCTACTCGCAGAGTGGCTCCCGCTTATCGCATTTTTGGCCGCGGCCATTTACCTGTGGCGTAGCGACCTGGCGCCAGAGGTACGCCTGGTATCAGTACCACTCATACTGGGAGCAAGCGCCCTGCAACTCGTCGCCTTTTCAATGCGGGCATGGTTGCTACATGACATGCTGGGCAGGTTTAATATTGCACTACCCTACCCTGCAGCAGTTTCCTGTACGTTCAAACCCATTCTTAGTAAGTATATTCCTGGCAAGGTATGGCTCCTGGTCTCCACCGCCAGCCTACTCGACAAGTACGGCGTCTCCTTCAAGCGCGCGTCTGTTATTGTCGGCATTTTCCAGGTGACCCTCGCCATCAGCGGCCTGGTATTGGGCGCTCTTGCGCTGCTGGCATTCCAGCTGCCCGGGCTCAGCGAGGCAAACAGACTATTACTGATATTTCTGTCACTGGGTTTATTGGCGTTATTATTGGGCTCCAGCCGCTGCCTGAACCTCGCCCGTACACACATTCCCGCACTGCAGAAGCGATTTCCAACGCCCACAGATTTTCCCGCACTGTCCACGCCGGCGTTTTACGCCGTGCTGCACTGGCTGGTAATTGGCCTGGCATTCGCGCTTTTTCTCCTGTCAGTAGATGTTAATGCTCTGTGGTATCCGGTGGTCTTCCAGCCCCTGGCGATTAATCTTGGAGTGCTCGCGGTTTTCGTTCCTGGTGGCCTGGGTGTGCGCGAGGGCGCCATGGCCGCCTACCTGACACTGGCCGATATTTCGCTAACTTACGCTCTGGCATTGGCAGTCGCCGCTCGAGTCTGGTTTTTTGCCGGGGAAGTCATCACTTTTATTTTGGGTCTGCTGGTAGACAGGCTTTATTATTCAAGGCTATTCAAACGGACTTGAAATAATGAACTCTCCAATACTCTATCCAGACCCCCAAACAGCCCATCACGTTGCGCATGTGATGCTTCCAGGACAGCGCTGATGCCATCACTATCACGCTTTTATCCATTGCTTATCCTGTTGGTTGCCATTATGACGCTGGCCTTCGCCTGGATCGGCTGGCTCGACAGTGATGACAAGAATCACCTGGTCGGCGCATTCGGCTGGTTCGAGCAATTTCCCTACATAGCGACAAATCACGCGGCTTTACGTCACACAATCGCTATTCCGGTAGGAATGAGCTTCAGAATGCTGGGGGTCTCGGAACTAAGCCTGATCATTCCTAACCTCATCCAGTATTTCGGCATCATCCTGATGACCTGGAGTTTTCTGCGCCGCAGCGTCAACGAGCAAGTGGCCCTGGTGGCTTGCCTGTTAATAGCCACAGTTCCCGTGTTCCCCATTTTTGCATCCGTGGTCTTTACCGAGACCACGGAATTATTCTATATCGCACTGTCATTCTGGCTCTTCCACAGCGCCACTCTTAGCGAACGAAAGATCGGCTGGCTATTCGCTGCAGGGATTAGCGCAGGATTAGGCTGGCTCACCCGGGAAACAACTGCCGCGCTACTACTGCTATACGGCGTCCTTTTTCTCATCGGCTACGGTATTCCAAGGCGCTATTACTGGGTCATGGCCGGCGGGTTTCTATTGGTCGCCGGCCTCGAGGCATTGGCCATGGGCGCCTTGACGGGGAATCCTCTGTACCGCTACGAAATCGTACTGGGCAAACAGGGAAATATCCCCTACAAGGGCGCTGTCGACGGGGATGTGTTCAATCGCATTGGCAACGTAGCAGTTCACCCGGTACTGGATCCCCTGCTGGTGCTGTTTGCAAATCATGAATTCGCGCTGCTCTTCTACGCTGCAATTCCGGCCGCCATCTGGTGCTGGCGCGCACCGGGCCTGCCCACACAGCAACGCAACACCCTGCGCCTGTTAACAGGCTGCGCCATAATCTGGTTTCTTTTTGTGTCTACAGTACTGACCAACCTGCACCAAAGGTACTACACGGTGTGCGCGTATGCCGCCACTATACTTATAGCCGCCTGGCTGGTTCACGGCCTGCCACGGGTCAATAAATACTTGCCGATTGTCGTGTTTACCACCCTTTTGTCAGCCAATTTTCTTGCCATATACATCGACAACCGCTCACCGCTGTTTGGAGAGCGTGCGCTGCTTGAATTCGCCCAGCAAACGGACGAAGACATCTACACAGATCCCAGCACCAGACGCCGCGCACTTTTTTTCCTGACCAATGCTGGAATAGAAGACCGGATATACGTCTCTACCCCGCCACCTAATGCAGTATTTTTCTACAACCCCAACAGGGCGAAGCACTGGGCCAGGACCTATCCTGAGTGGACAGCTTACCAGCCCGATGATTCTCCAGAAATCGTATGGAGCAAGTCCGAGAAAAGGAAATTAACGGGAATAATCCTGCAGCGTACTGGCCTGCGAGACAAGCTACCGCCGTCCATCTACCGGCGCCTCAACCTGCCTAATCTGCCCGTCACGGCCTACCGCGTGCAATAGCATGTTTTTCACCCTATTCGCAGAATCCTCCTCTAGAAGGATCGCACGACAATTGTTCAATACACGCACTTTCTGGAAGAACCGTAAAAAATGAGAACCACACCACAAATTACC
>CBDTVJ010000516.1:0-3272 GCA_965363655.1 uncultured Halieaceae bacterium
ACCTGGTCAGCAGCCAGCAGCGCTATAAGGTTCTCAGCAATCTGTTACGCAGCGAGGGCTGTACCAGCGTGATTGTCTTCGCCAACCGACGGGATCAGGTGCGGCGTTTGCATGAACGCCTGCGCAAGTCTGGCGTAGCTGCCGGCATTCTGTCTGGCGAGATACCCCAGGCCAAACGCACCCGTACCCTGGAGCAGTTTAAACAGGGCGATATCAAGGTGTTGGTAGCCACCGATGTGGCCGGCCGCGGCATCCACGTGGAGGGTGTGAGCCATGTGGTGAACTACAATCTGCCGGAAGACCCCGAAGATTATGTCCACCGTATCGGCCGTACCGGACGCGCCGGCGCCACAGGTACTTCCATCAGTTTCGCCAGCGAAGATGATGCCTTTTTACTGCCGGATCTGGAAACCCTGCTGGGTTCCAGGCTGGAGTGCACCCACCCGCCGAAGGAACTATTGGTCTAGCTCCTCCACCCAGAGCAGTGTGGCGCCCACCACCGCGGCGGGCACCACAAAAAAGTTTACCACCGGAATGGCCGCACACAGGGCAACCAGCCCGCCGAAGCCCATGCTGCTCAAACGTCGACTGCGTACCGCTTCCTTGACGTCGGCAAAGCCCAGTTGGTGATTATCCATCGGGTAGTCCACAAACTGGATACTCATCATCCACGCTCCCAGTAGAAACCACAGCACCGGTGCGACGGCATTCACCCCGGGAATGAAAGATAGCAGCAGCACAAAGACCGCCATCGGGACGTAATACAGCAGCTTCGCTATTTCCCGGATGATACCTCGCGGCACTCCCAGCAATGCCGCCCCTAAGCCTTCCAGCGAGTTCACCGGGCGCGAAGTAACCAGTTCCTCGGCTTTTTCTGCCAGCAAGGCATTGAAGGGTGAGGCAATGATCAGCGCCATCGCGGTAAACAGGTAGCCGCTTATGAGACTGACCGAGATGCCGATCAGGGGCCACAGGATCCACTGGATAAAATCCAGCCAATCCGGTATCCGTGCCAGCATCGACTCCATCAGGTCCAGCAGGTAGCTGAAGCCCAGGCCAATGAGCGATCCAAAAATCAGGATATTGACCAGCAGCGGTATGATCACGAACATCCGCAAGGACGGGTGGCTTAGCAAACGGGCGCCGCGTGTCAGGTACCTGGCACCTTCGCTGATATTACCTTTCAATGGTGGACTCCTCTTGTAATCTGCCACAAGCCGGGCAGAGGCAATGTTTGTTGATAGAGGCCTGGGGAATCTTCGCCAGCGCCGCCGGGTCTATGGTCACGCCCTGGCACCAGCAGGTATCTGCAGGTCGCCCTGCCGCCATGGCACACTGGTTGTCGCCCCCGCACAGCGGGCAAATCCTTGCCTGTTGCTCTTGTTCAGTCATAAGCTTGTCTCAATCTATGGCGCCGAGGCTATAATAGCGAACTGTGGACGGGGTGTAATTATGACCGGTGACGAAGACAATGTATTCCTGGACGAAATGTCCGATGTGATACCCCTGAAATCGGAGCCACGGATCGATGTGCGCTCCCGGGCAGAGGACCGAAAAGACTCTTCCCTGGCGGCGCGACGCCAGGCTGCGGTGCAGGGCAAGGAGCGTGACCGCAACACGCTCAGCGGTGAGGATATCTCCCCGCTGGATTCCTGGTTTGTGCTGGAGTTCAAGCGCCCTGGTATCCAGAACGGCGTATTTCGCAAGTTCAAGCAGGGTCGCTATGAGGCGGAGGCGGTGCTCGATTTACATCGCATGACGGTAGAGATCGCCCGCCGCGAGATCTTTGAGTTCCTGCAGGAATCACACAAGTATGGCCTGCGTAGCGTGCTGGTGATTCACGGCAAGGGGGAAAGTAAGCCGGAAAAAGAACGCAGTTCTATCCTCAAGGGTTATGTGGATCATTGGTTGCGTGAACTGGATATGGTGCAGGCCTTTCACAGTGCCCAGCCGAGGCACGGCGGTACTGGCGCTGTTTATGTGCTGTTGCGTAAGAGTGAAGAGAAGAAACGCGAGAATCGGGAGAAGTTTTCCAAGGGACGGGAGCCTTACGATCCAGCCTGATTGTCTTTTGGCTTCGACAGCCGGTGGCAGCGTGGGTTTTGCAGCTTGGACCCGCTACAAGCACATCCATGTGCGCTCGGGCTCACGGATGGCCGCCCCGACCTTCCATGGCCTCACACGGTCCAACCTGCAAAACCCACACTCCCACCTCCGTTATATAAATTCGCTGGGTGGAGTTCAGAAGAATTAGCTAGAGTACTGCGATGTGAGGTCGCTGTCCGCAGGGGCTCCCCGAAAAATCAGGCCGCGCTTAGCGACGTTGGCCGATTCGGGGCCTTCTGCGAGCACTGTCCGAGTCCCAATTTTTGCGCAGCAAAAATGGTCGAGTTGCACAGCAGCCGAATCGGCCAACGGCGCTGCGGCCTTTTCGGGGAGCCCCTGCGGACAGTGACCGGCGCTCCATGTTTATCAAATATCTCCTCAGCCCTCAGCCCTCAGCCCTCAGCCCTCAGCCCTCAGTCCGCCGCCCCCGCCGCCCGCAGCATATCAGCATACTCAACCCCAAGCCGATGCGTAGACACAATCTCCAGCACCGTACGCCCATCCACCCCGGTAGCATTCACATCCCGATTCTCACCACGAAAGAACGACAGAAACAGCTCAAAATCAGAGGCCCGCATACTCTGGTAGGCCTTCAATAACATGTGGAAGTTCTCGTCCGAACCGTCGTGGGGCCTGACGTTGAGGAAGCTCTTCACGTGATCCTCAGTCCAGACTTCGTCGAGAACCTTTTCCTTATCCTTGCGCATCGTAACGTGTCCTCTATACCAGCTTCGCGGCCAGTAATTCATTTACCATTTTCGGGTTTGCCTGGCCCTTGGAGAGTTTCATTATCTGCCCGACAAAGAAACCCAGCAACTTCTTGCGCTTGCCCTCATCAGCCTCGAGGTATTGCTGCACCTGTGCTGCGTTGCCGCTGATGACCTCGTCGACCATCGCTTCCAGCTCGCCGCTGTCACTTACCTGCTTGAGGCCACGGGCCTCGATAACGTGGTCGGCACTGCCTTCGCCCTGCCACATGGCCTCAAAGACCTGCTTGGCGATCTTGCCGGAAATACTGTTATCCAGGATACGCTGGATCAAACCGCCAAGATTTTCGGCAGAAACCGGGCTGTCCAGTATGTTCAGTTCATTGCGATTGAGTTGGCCCAGCAGTTCCACCTGGACCCAGTTGGCGGCGATCTTGGCGTCACCGCAGCTTGAGACCA
>CBDTVJ010000517.1:0-3266 GCA_965363655.1 uncultured Halieaceae bacterium
GCACTGGTGCGAGCCTGCACCGCAATTGTCCATTACAGCGGTGGTCAGCCTGTTCCAGCTTGATGGCGAGAGCATTGGCTCGCCTTATGGTTGATCCTGCTATCGGCGAAATCTGAAGCGTGGATCAAGCGGCTTATCTTCACACCTTTCGCCGACGATACTGTATTTGTAATAAACATTTTCTGGTGTTTTTTTGTCAAATGGTGGAGATTTTTTCCTCCCATGTGGATTTGACTTTAATGGCCGCCCTTTGAAAGGGTCGAAGTAGATGGAGTAGACCATGTCGATGTGCTCTCCACTCGCATTGACCGATTGCCAGACAATCCTCTTGGCACTGGTTATATCGAACGTCTCCGGCACGACCTTTACAGGACACGAATCGCCATCGAAGGTTATATACACCGGGATATCAACTAGTGGATCCATTTCCTCTTCACCGGGCTGCGACGCACACGCACCCAGCGAAATGACGGCAAAACACAGTGCGGTAACGGCAATGTTCGCCGCACCTGGTTTCATTGGCTTTCTATTCTTGCTTTCCATGAGTGACTACCTCCTTTAGGTATTTATGGTTTTTTCTGAAGATTCTCTGACAGTACCGCTGCGAATTCCGGTAAGTCTTTAAGGCCGGAAAGCCCAGCGTCTACCTCAACCATATGCGGCGGGTAGCCCAGAGAAAGCGCCTCACGCACTGCCCTCAGAGCCAGCGCCTGTTCATTGAGTGCGGATAAGGCGGTGGCAGAAAAATAGTAGACGTACATATCCTTTTGCGCCAGTCTTTTTGCCAAGTTTACATTCTCCAGAGCCTCTTCCCGTTTACCGACGCAGGCCTGGTAATGAGCCAATGCCGCAATGGCGACTGCGTCTGACGGGTTGATTTTCAGATGCTGTTTTGCCAGTGCCACCGCTCGTCTATAGGTGGGAATTGCCAGGTCTGACTGAGTGGGTGAGTGTTTGTAGGCATCAGCCAGGTTACCCCAGCCCTCAAAGCCCTCGGGCGCCAGTGCCAGTGCTTTCTGGTAGGTCTCCGCTGCTTCATCAAAGCGTCCGAGGAAAAAGTAACTGGAACCGAGGTTCGAGTAGAGTGTGCTCGTAGGCGCTCCACTCAAGGCCTCTTCCCACGCTGATGCTGCGTCCTCGAAGCGGCCGAGAAGGAAGTAGGCGGAACCCAGGTTAGTGGTAGCGGCGTTGCTTTCAGGCATGAGTTCATCGATGCGCTCGAAATAGGGCACTGACTCCGCCACGCGACCCACCGTAGACAGGTACCGGCCCATTGCCATAGAAGCGGACCAGTTATTGGGTTCCAGCTCAATAGCGTGTTTCAGAGTCTGCTCCGCCAGGGTGTATTTCTCTTCATCCACAAGAGTTTCCGCGAGTCCGATGTAGGCATCTACCGAGGTCGACTTTACCGAGAGTGCATGATTGAACTCGCGCTCAGCGAGGGAGAACTGACCGGACTCCCGGTACAGGTTTCCAAGTGCTACCCGCACTGCGGGGGCTTGAGCATCCAGTGCCTGGGCGCGCTGGCAGGCCTTCTCTGCGGCGGTAAAGCTGGGAATTTCAAAACTCATGGAATACTGGTGAAGCAGGGTGTCGCACAGGCCCGCGAAAGCGTCTGCATAATCCGGCGATTTCTCCAGCGCCTTCCTGAACATTTTCTCGGCGTGCGCTATGGTCGAGGCATCCTCGGGCCTGCGCAGGTAATCCCTGCCGCGAAGGTAATAGTCGTAGCTATCAGGGTCGATCTGCAATTCGCGCTCGAGCACCTTTTGCGATGCGCTGGAAAGAATCAACTGCAGCGTCTTTACCACTTCCCGCCCGACGTCATCCTGCAGTGTGAAAATGTTGGAGGAGTCGCGATCATAGGTCTCTGACCAGATATGGAAGCCGTTGCTGGCATCTATCAGCTGGGTCGTGACACGTGTTATGCCATCGGATTGCCTGACACTGCCCTCCAGCACATAGCGTACGCCCAGATGTTGGGCAATTGCGCTGATATCGAGGTTTTTGTCTTTGAAATAAAAGGAGGAGGTTCTGGCAGCGACACTTAACTCATCAAGTTTGGCCAGCAGGTTCAGGATTTCTTCTGCCAGTCCATCGCCGATATAACCCAGGTCCGGAGAATTGCTGAAGTTTACAAATGGCAGTACCGCGATGGTAGCGCGTCCGTTGTCGTTTGCAGTGCGATTCCTGGCGGGATCAACAGGGGCATTGATAACAGGAGCGGATTCCTCGCTGAACAGGCTGAGCCGATTATCGCTTAAGCGCTCCAGATAGAGATAGCCGACCAGAATAATTAACAGCGTACCGACTGAAATTGCCGCTGTTCTCGCAGGTGTCAGATAGAAGTGTTTGTCATCGATTTCAACGTCGGAGGTCTGGGTTATGCCATCTGAAGTGATGTCGAATACCCAGCTTAATACCAGGGATACAGGAAAACCGACCAGCGCCAGCAGTAACACCATGGTGATCGCGTTTTCGCTGAGGCCAAAGATCGGGAACAGTACATCCGCAACCTGAAGCAGGGCCCAGGCGAACGCTGCATAGATAGCGGCAACCCGGGCAACTTGTCTCTGCTGGAGCCCCGCCAGTATTTTCTTTATTTTCATTGTGTGTAAGGTGGTATGGCCTACTAGCAGTTTAGCAGGTAGTGACCACCAAATACGGGCAATTGATAATCAACGAGTGAGTAATTAGCACATTTGTAATAGCAGGCGACCGTCTCAGCCGCGACAAGCGGTCGCAATACTCCGAATGTTCAGGGTATGGTAGCCAAGAAAAGGGCGTCTGTTGGGCTTATACTCGCCTTTACGCCTGATCTGTACGCGCCAGGTAACGACGCCTGACTTGCTGGTTCTCTTCTGGATGTTTGCCATAGTGGTCTCCGCTATAACACAAGATAAGTGTGCCAAAACTGTGCCGCGGCCTGAAATGAAAAAGGGGCGTCAATTGCTTGAAACCCCTGTATATGGCGGTGGGCTAAGGATTCGAACCTTAGGAGGGGGATGAATCCTCAACGGTTTTCAGGACCGACCCGTAACACACATTGACGCACAATATCTAGTAAATACAGGGGATACAAGGCGTATAGGCATCTACCGAATGTGCCGAATTGCGCCAATGAGTGCTACAAAAATATCTGGGCGGTTTCTTTTGCGTTAGCTGAGGCTGTTTGGCACATTCTTACTTCTGTCTGGATATACACTATTCAGCGACCGCACCCCCACCCATTGGGGGTATAGAAATTCGACTGGGGCACTGCGGAA
>CBDTVJ010000518.1:0-3250 GCA_965363655.1 uncultured Halieaceae bacterium
TCATGCGGCCCTCCCACTCTCCCGAAGTTAAGATTAAGGCAGGGGAGGAGATTGTCGGCTACATGGTTCAGGCCATAGGGTCGGCGAAGCAAGCGCCAGCGAATGACGATGAACTCCTATCCTATATGGTCCACTGGAAAGACAAAGAGGGGCGAGGCCTCACGGATGAGGAATTACTGGATATGGGTTTCCTGATGTTTATGGCGGGCCTGGATACTGTGACGTCCTTGTTTGGTTTCGCTTTTGCCCATCTGGCAAGGCATCACGATCTGCAACAGTACCTGATAGATAACCTGGAAAATAGCGAAGTGTTGGATTGCGCTGTCGAGGAGTTACTGCGCAAATTTCCTACCGTAAATACTAATCGTACTGTACTGCAGGATTGTGAGTTCAAAGGCGTGCAGTTGAAGCGGGGTGATCGCATTATGTTGCCTATTGTATTGGCGAATCACGATCCAAAGTATTTTGAAAACCCCGATAGAGTTGAGTTGGATAGAAAGGATAATCGGCAGGTGTTGTTCGGGCACGGACCCCATAAATGCATGGGACAATATCTGGGTAAGCGCGAATTGCGTATTGCTCTCGAAGTACTTCTGCGCCGCAAACCATTTTTCTCTATTCCAGAAGGGAAAAGGATTAGTACCTATGGTGGCGGGGTAATGGGAACGACAACATTGCCTTTGAGTTGGTAGCTAATAATAACCGTGAAGAGCGGATAATATGAGTGACGCGGCACCGATTGAATTTGTTTATCTGTTTGAATACGGGTCCTACTTGAGTTGGCTGTTTCTTATCGGATTTTTCTTTTTCTTCAAAAAGGAACGAATTGTCCAGTGGTTCATGATCGCCATGACGCTGTCTTTTCCGATGGAGTGGCTGGCGGACAACTACTGGATGTTCTTGAATTACGATAGCCAGTTCACTCCGATGATAGGCCATTTCCCACTTTTCATGCCCTTTTCCTGGGGCTGGTTCTTCGGTTTGGTTATCGCGGTAAGTCTTGGTCAGAAAACGAGGCTGGATCAATATTCTCGGCTGGTACAGGGGCTCATTATATTTGCTGCTTTTTTCGCCTGGGATACGCTGGTGGAAAGCCTGGCCACTTCAGTAAACCTCTGGGTTTACTGGTGGGGTGCAGAAAGCTTTATTCCCGGTACACGATTGCCGATATGGATCCCGCTCTTTACAGCCCTGCAAACGCCTGCATTCTATTTCACGGCGGTGTGGGCGAAAGAGCGTTACGCTAACGCTGGCTGGTGGCAAGGATTTACGCCTGTATTTGGCGTGTTGGTTTTATCTCAGGCGATCGAAGCGATCCTCGGTTGGCTATGGATCACCAAGGTGATTGGCCACGACCCGACTCCGTATGCACCGCACTGGTGGGTAGGGGGTGGTTGGCTTGTTTTCTAAATTCGGGAAGCCAGGATGACGTCAGATAGCGATTCACACTACGAGGACGCGTGCCGCAAGCTCCAGTCCGTGCAGTTCAGAAGCAGCGATGGACTTGATTTGTTGGCAGACCAGGGTGGCCCGCCGACGGCCACTCCGGTCATATTGTTACACGGCGGTGGCCAGACACGATTTTCCTGGAGCAGGGCGGCTGGTGAGTTGATCGACTCCGGTTATCAAGTGCTATCCCCGGATTTACGCGGCCACGGCGAGAGCCAGTGGTCGCCCAACGGCAGCTACGAACTGGATGACTATATCGGCGACCTGAGCACCCAGATGGAATCTCTGCCCCTCAAGCCTGTATTGGTGGGAGCCTCACTGGGCGGTGTGGTTTCACTGATAGGTCTGGGTGAGCGGAAACTGCCAGAAGCGCTTGCTCTTATACTGGTTGATGTGGTCCCCCGTCTCGAAGCCTCCGGCGTTCAGGAGGTCATCGATTTTATGTCTGCTAACCCGGATGGGTTTGTATCTGTGGAGGAAGCTGCCAATTCGGTTGCCCGTTACATACCTGACAGGAAACGGAAACCCCGTGCTGATGGTCTGCTGAAGAATCTTCGGCAACGTGACGATGGTCGATACTATTGGCACTGGGATCCTGCTGTTCACGCTAACAGCGGGCTCGACGAGCCGATTGAGAAAATGAGTCAACGCATGGAGCAGGCAGCGGTTCATATCGAGATCCCCACACTTGTCATCAGGGGAGGGCAGAGCCGGGTAGTGAGTGTACAGGGGGTGAAACAGCTGGCCGAACTGATACCCCATGCCGAATATGTGGACGTGGCAGAAGCGGGACACATGGTTGCAGGCGATAGGAACGACGAGTTTATCGAGGCAATACGTTGTTTTCTGGATAAGGTGATTCAATGATCTTTGGTGGTCCTGGCCCTGGCATTCATGCTCGGGATACGTCTGGAAAAGACGCAATTATCGTTGCCGAGACCGGCGCGACTACAACGTATGAAGAGTTGAACCGCAAGTCGATTCAATGTGCCCGTTTTTTTTCAGAGCAGGGCCTGGTTTTTGGTGATCACATCGCCCTGATGGTTGAAAACCTACCAGAGGCGCTTATCGTATCCTGGGCCGCGTTCAGGTGCGGTCTTTACGTGACACCGGTTAACTGGCATTTGAAGGCGGAAGAGGCGGCCTACGTAGTCAACGACTGTATGGCGAAACTGGTGGTGATATCTCCCGGGCTGGCATCGATAGCCGACGAGCTCGACCAGAGCATCGGTCCGGATGTAGCACGCTGGGCGCTGGGGTCGGATATAGGCAACTACCGTTTCCTGGAAGCGGCCTGGGAAGCCTGTTCTGCTGAACCCCTACAGGAGGAGTTGCAGGGCACCATGATGTATTACTCGTCCGGGACGACGGGTAAGCCCAAGGGAATTCTGAACCCTCTTGAGCGGCACCCCACTGACAGTAGGCCGGATCCCCTATGGCCGCTCCTCAAGGGGTTGTACAACTTCTCGGCTGAGACCGTCTATCTGTGTCCGGCCCCTCTCTATCATGCCGCGCCCATCGCATGGAGTATGGCTGTGTTGCGACTGGGTGGAACGGTGGTGCTGATGCGAAATTTCGACGCTCACCAGGCATTGCAGGCTATAGAAGTCTTCAAAGTGAACAGGGCACAGTTTGTACCCACCATGTTTGTGAGGATGCTGGATATCTCTGAAGATGAGCGAGCACACTACGATATTTCCAGCCTGGAAGTGGCCGTGCACGCGGCCGCCCCTTGTGCCGTTGCAGTCAAACGCGCCATGCTGGACTGGTGGGGGCCGATAATCTACGAATACTATGCCGG
>CBDTVJ010000519.1:0-3250 GCA_965363655.1 uncultured Halieaceae bacterium
TGCCGCCACAGCGCTCCACATTCTCCTTCATGCGGCCGCCAAAAACGCCATTCTGGCACACGATAACCTTGTCTCCGGGGGATACCAGGTTGACGAAACAGGCTTCCATGCCGGCGGATCCGGGCGCGGAAATAGGGAGGGTGAGTTCGTTGCTGGTCTGGAAGGCAAACTGCAGTAAGCCTTTGATTTCATCCATCAACTTTACGAACAATGGGTCAAGGTGCCCAATGGTGGGGCGGGCGAGGGCGCCTAGCACCCTCGGGGAAACATCGGAGGGACCGGGTCCCATCAAAGTGCGTTGGGGTGGGAAAAAACTGCTGGTCATTGGGGTGTCGCTCCGCCAAATTAATGTGGCGCAACGTTAGCAGGTTTTTAGCCGAAGCTTAAGCCGCCCGCGGCAATACTCTGTATTTCGAGGCGTGATGCTTTGGCTCAGTTATGCTCCAGCGGACTGGCGGCGAATATGACCAGTAGCGTCATATCCTCTTCGATATGGAAGAATGAATGTTCGGTGGTAGCTCCTACATACAACAGGGAGCCGGGGCCGACGAAGCGCTCCTCAGCGCCGAGCTGCATGCGGGCGGAGCCACTGAGTACGATATACACCTCGTCCTCATCGTGCGGTGCCTGCATATCCTTGCTGCCGGCCGCCAGGAAATAGATGCCGCAGTTGAGGGCGGGTACATTAAGGAATTCGAGATATTCGACTGCCTCGCCTTTCAGCTTGGACTTCACTTCATCCAGGTCGAAGACTTGCCACGAGTTTTCGTCCATAGGAGATTCCCTTGCAGTTTTTCTTTTGTGGCAACATTCTACGGCTAATTGGACCGTGATAGTATCCCCGCTGGCGCATTGGGAAATGCGCTGGCCAGCACTATACTCTATAAGAATCCAACACAGGAGTTTGTCGTGAACAGATCCACCATAGAACCCAATATTGGCGCCACTGCTTTGCGTCGCGCACAACTGAACCCGGAGCGCACAGCCCTGATTTACGAAGGAGAGGCTTACTCCTATCGCGAGTTTGGTGACCGTGTCCGCCGCCAGGCCACGCTTTTGCAGCAGGGCGGTGTCTGCGTCGGTGATCGAATCGGCTATCTGGGGTTCAATCATCCGGCACTGCTGGAAACAATGTTCGCCGCCCAGGTCCTGGGCGCAATTTTTGTGCCCCTGAATTTTCGCCTCACCGCAGAGGAACTGACATTTATTATCAACGACGCTGGTATCCATACGCTGGTCGTTGATGACGCAACGCGGCCAGTGCTTGAACCCGCTATTCCCGCTTTATGCTGTAGACAATATTTCTCCAGTGAAAGTGAGGCTGATGGTTGGCGTCATTTGTCCAGTGAGCGAGCTGCGGCAGAACCGTTTGCTGCAGCTGTTTCGGTGGACCAGCATGACGTTGCGATCATCATGTACACCTCAGGCACTACCGGCCTGCCCAAGGGCGCCATGCTCACCCACGGCAATATCCTGTGGAATAACATCAATGCCAGTCTCGCTTTTGGTGGCAGCAGGGACGATGTGATCCTGACGGCGGCGCCGCTGTTCCATGTCGGTGGTCTCAATGTCATGACACTGTCCTCGTTCCATACGGGCTCTACCGTCGTGTTATTACGTAATTTCGACCCGCAGCAAGTGCTGGCAGATTTTGAGCGCTATAAGGTCACCCACATGTTTGGCGCCCCGGCGATGTTCCTGTTTATGTCGCAACACCCCCAGTTTGACACCACCGATTTGAGTGCGGTAAAAAACCTGATATGTGGTGCCGCCCCGGTGCCGGAATCGCTGATTGAGCTATACGGTGCTCGAGGTATCGATTTTTGCCAGGGCTATGGCCTCACAGAGACGGCACCTTTTTCCGCTTTCCTGACACCGGAGTGGGCGGTCAGTAAATTGGGTTCCGCCGGACAAGCGCCGCTTTATAGTGATACCCGTATTGTCGATGATAATAACCAGCCTCTGTCTGTCGGAGAGCGGGGCGAAATATGCCTGCGCGGCCCCAATATCATGAAGGGTTACTGGAACCGACCTGAGGCTACTGCCGAGGCAATCGACCAGGAGGGCTGGTTCCATTCAGGTGATGTTGGTTACCTGGATGAGGATGGTTTCCTGTTTATTTGTGATCGTCTCAAGGATATGGTGATTTCCGGCGGGGAGAACGTCTATCCAGCAGAAGTAGAAGGCGCCCTGTATAAACATGATTCTATCGTCGAAGTGGCGGTTATCGGGCTGCCCGATGAAAAATGGGGCGAGGCGGTGACTGCGGTGGTGGCCCTACAGGATGGCCATGAGCTGACGCTGGAAGAACTGCGCGAGTTCGCTAAACCACTGCTGGCGCGCTACAAATTACCCCTGCGTCTGCACCTGATCGAAGCGCTGCCTCGCAACCCGGCGGGCAAAGTGCTGAAATTTGTACTGAAAGACCAACTCTCCGAGGATAAGTAAAACCAGCGCGTTCGACGTGGCAGTGTTGGGCGGTGCAATTGGCTGGCAGTACAGACCTAATCCAGTGGGTCGCTCCCCACATTCGCCTGTGCCGCAGCGATACGCGCTATAGGCACTCGGAACGGGCTACAGGATACATAATCCAGGCCGATGTCATGGCAGAACCGAATTGAACGGGGGTCACCCCCGTGCTCACCGCAAATGCCGTACTTGATACCCTTCTTGCTAGCGCGACTTTCTACAATGGCCATCTCCATAAGGCGCCCGACGGCCCGCTGGTCCAGCGAAACGAATGGATCCACATCGATCAGTTTTTCGCTGATGTACTTGGGAATGAATTTCCCGGCGTCGTCCCGGGAAAAGCCATAGGTCATCTGCGTCAGGTCGTTGGTGCCGAAACTCATAAATTCGACTTCTGGTGCGAGGCGGCTGGCGCCCAGCGTGGCACGGGGCGTTTCCATCATCGTACCGACTTTATAGGGAATGGAAATGCTCTTGGCGCGGGTGACCTTGTGGACGCTCCTGTCGATGATGTCTGTAATCAGGCGAATTTCCCGCACGTTGATCACCAGTGGAATCATGATTTCCGGCAGCGGCCGGCAGCCAGCCTCTAATGCATCCGCCGCGGCGCTGATGATTGCCGTGACCTGCATCTCGGTAATTTCGGGATATACCACCGACAGTCGACAGCCGCGAAAACCCAGCATCGGGTTGACCTCGGCCAGGCGCTCGGTGAGTTCACTAATCTGTGCGGCACTCTTGCCAATTTTTGACGCCAGCGCCTGGATGTCTTCAGCGGTAT
>CBDTVJ010000520.1:0-3242 GCA_965363655.1 uncultured Halieaceae bacterium
CTCTTCCGATCTCGCCTTTGATTTCGAGGCGGAGAAGCGGCTCTATCAAAAATTGCAGAGTGTGCTGGAGCCCCACTACGAGGCCTTGCAGTCGCTGATTGATTACCGCCAGGACATCTGGCACAACCTCGCCCGTGCGGCGGCGCAACGTATTTTTGACTTGCTTAAGGATGTCGCCGCTTACCGCCGGGTAATCGATACCGCCGGCGGTGCCGACCCGGCCAGTGACACCAAAGAAATGCAGCGCTTCGTGCGCAAGGCGGAGCAGCGTGCGCTCAAGGACTTGCTGGCGATCTTCTCGTTCAGCCAGGTGGATGTAGAGCTACAGCAACTGCCGGTACAGGATGGCAATTGGGAGCTGGATGTGTTTTCACCGGCAGCGCTCAAGGCTTTTGGCCTCAACGCCAGTTCCAGCGCACTCACTGGCGCAGCCGCAGGGGCGGGCGTCGACCTCATGGTCGGTGGCCTGAGCCTGGGCACGGCCACGATACTGGGCGCGGCACTTGGCGCGGGCATGGCAACGGCGAGGCGCTACAAGCAGGAATTGAAAGCGGCCTGGCGCGGTAACAAGTGGCTCTGTGTGGATGACAATACTGTGGCGCTGCTCTACCTGAGGCAACGCGAGTTGTTACATCGCCTGACACGCCGTGGTCACGCCGCCCAGGGGAAGATGAAAATTGCCGGTAACAGCGACCATGCAGTACCCAATGGCTGGTCAAAAATCATCGAGGAGATACGCCAGCACCCCGAGTGGCAACAGGGCGCTGCGGGTAATGCCGATTATGAACGGGTGAGAGCCACTGTCACCGGGTGGCTGCTGGAGGGGGAGTGACGCGGCTTTCTTCACGCCACTCCCTCTCTACCTGAAGGTCCAGGCTAAGCGGCAGCCGCTTTGGCGTGCGCACTGCGCTCCACATTCAGCTTGCGCTGGTAACCCGACTGGATAACATCCACCACCACCAGTACAGCGATGGAAAAGTAGAAGGTGGTCTTGGCCATCGGTTCCACCGCGTGGCCAAACAGCAGCAGGTGCGCGTTATGGCCGCCTTCACCCAGCAGTACAATACCGACGATCAGCAGAATGAACAGCCCCAGTACTTCATACTTGCGGTTTTTGGTGATGAATTCCGATACCGTGTCGGCCAATACCAGCATGGCGATACCTGACGCCAGGATGGCGATAGCCAGCACCGGGAATACTTCGGTGATGGCCAGTGCCGAGAGAATGGAATCGAAACTGAATATCAGGTTCATGAACACGATCATGGTAATGACCGAGGCCGCGGACCGGGGTTTCCTGTGCTGCACATCCTGGTCCAGGTGATCCAGCGACAGTAAGTGGGATATCTCCTTCACCGCGGTGTACATAATAAAAACACCGCCAAACAGGAACACGATAGTAGAGAAATTGAACGACCCTTCGATAACGCCGGTCCAGTTGATGTGGAAGAAGGGATCGGTGAGGGTGCTGATCAGCTCAATCATTACAAACAGCAGTATGACGCGCAGGGCGATGGCGATCAGGATGCCGTTACGCCTTACCATCGCCTGCTGTGCTGCTGGCGCACGCTTGGATTCAATGGAAATATAGAGCAGGTTATCGAAACCCAGCACGGCCTGCAGGAAGATCAGTACGCCCAGGTTCGCCAGGTTTTCGATGGTGAGTAATTCGGCCATAAGTCAAAGCTCCAGCAATAAGTAAAGTTGGATTGTATAGAGTTCCGCTGGCTGAAGGAAAGTAGTTGCAGCGCTTGCCGTTGTCGAATGCTTCAGGAATTGCCGACCGTGCTGGATTTAATTCGCGCTGGTTTTAACCCCAGCCATCGATGAGCGCAGGCAGTTCAGAGAGCGTATTCAGGAAATAGCTGGCGCCGGTGAAATCGTGGCCCGAGGTGAACTCGTTGTAGACAATGGCGCAGTCTATACCCGCCGCCATGGCAGCTTGCAGGCCACGCTGGGAATCTTCCACTACCAGGCACTCCTGCGCCGTGGCTCCAAATCGCTGCAGCGCCAGCAGATAGGGCTCCGGGTCTGGTTTGGACTTTTCGTAGTCTTCCCGCAGTAGCACGAAGTCCATAAACGGTACGATCTGCCGGTGTTTGTGGATGACCTGGAAGTCAGCTCCTTTGGAGGTTGTAACAATCGCCATCTGGTAGCGCTGTGCCAGCAGCGCCAGTGTCTCCAATACACCCGGAATTTCGATATCCTCGCGGGCCAGGTATTCCCGGTAGTACACATCCCGTTGTTGGCGTTTGCGTACCACGTCGCCCGGATCCAGCCCGGCCTCCAGTGCCAGGTCCCAGCTGGATAGGCCGTGCACCATGCGCTGCAGGTAGAGTTTCTTTTCCAGCGTCACACCCAGCTCGGCCAGTGCGCGCTGAGTGGATTTGAAATACCAGTATTCTGTATCGACCAATACGCCGTCGTGATCCCAGAGTATGTATTTTTTCATTGTGAAGGCTGGCCTGTGTCTCGCTTGAAACCTAGAGCAGGGATTTTACGTGGGGCAGAAAGACAAACAGTCCGACGGCCGCCGCGCCCATAGCGGCCATCAGCACAGCCCCTGCGGCGATATCCTTGGACTTTTTTACCAGCGGATGAAACTCAGGCGATACCACGTCACACAGGTATTCCAGGGCTGTGTTGAATGCTTCCGCGACCCACACAATAGTGATGGCCAATATCAGGGTGATCCATTCGGTAGAACTAATATAGAAATAAAAACCAGCGGCCAGCACGGCGACGGTAGCCACTGCGTGTATCCTGGCATTGTGTTGGTCATGGAGCAAGGCACGAATGCCATCAAGCGCATGCCCCATGCTTTTCAGGCGCCCGGAAAGAGAGAATTTGTCGTTTTGTCTGCTCACAATGCGAGCTTACCACCTCCGAGCATATCTAGGTTGCTGGTTTGTGGAACTCGATAACATTCGAATCGGGATCACGAATAAAGATAAAGGAGGCACCGTCCGGCGTAACTATCGGCCCCTCTGTAATCTCGTAGTTGATAGACTCCAGATAGCTTTGAGCAGCCTCCAGGTCGGTGACTTCAAGGGCGATATGGGTATAACCAGTGTGCTTCTCTGGTAAATCCATGAGCATATTCCTGGTTTCGCCCCCAGAGGCGTTGAGGATGAAGTTGATATTGACACCACAGGCATGCTCCATCACTGCTACGGGCTCGGGCCCAATGGGGCCTACGATAAACTCAAAACCCAGGCGTGCGTAAAAATCAGATCGGAAGA
>CBDTVJ010000521.1:0-3232 GCA_965363655.1 uncultured Halieaceae bacterium
CATTGGATCGCTCGTTGCTGAAATGGCCCTTACCCTGGGCATGGATGTCGTAGGATATGACCCCGCGCTCTCTGTGGAAGCTGCCTGGCGTCTTTCCAGCCAGGTTCGCAAGGCCGATACACTGTCCGCGCTGTTTGCACGTTGTGACTACATCTCGCTGCATTTGCCAGTGCTGGATTCAACCAGGGGCTTGATCAATAGCGAGCTAATGGGTGCCATGCGGCCCGGTACCTGCCTGCTTAATTTTGCCAGACAGGAGATTGTGGACGAATCGGCGTTGCTCGAAGCGCTGGACAGTGGGCACCTGCGTAGCTACATCGCAGATTTTCCTTCGCCGCAGTTGATAGGTCGTAATGATGTGATTTTGATGCCACACATCGGTGCCAGCACAGATGAGGCCGAAGATAATTGCGCCATAATGGCCGCAGAGCAATTGCGGGACTTTCTCGAAAACGGCAATATCCGCAACTCAGTAAATTTCCCCACTTTGCAGTTGGAAAGAGTGAGTGGTTGTCGGCTTTCGCTCACCAATGAAAATGTTCCAAAAATCCTGGGGAATGTCCTTTCCATCCTGGCGGATGATGATATCAACGTTATCGATATGCTTAACAAGAGCCGTGATGGGGTCGCTTATAACCTCATTGATATCGGTACACATGTGTCAGATGAAGTGTTGGAAAAGATGCGTGCCATAGAGGGTGTGTCTAATGTTCGCCTCATCGGGGACTGTGCCTGAGCTTTAGCGCAGGCACTACTGGGTATCGTCGTAAATACTTTCCAGGTCCAGGTCTGTTGCAACGTACATCCCCTGTTCCTCCGGGCTGAGTTTTGCCGCGCCTTGCCAGGGCAGCAGGCGCTGTTCAGCGTGCTGGTGGAAGTCCAGGAACGGGTACTTGATGATGTCAAAGTACGGTGAGTAGTCAAAGTCGCTGGGTGTGCATAATTTCGGGTTGCGCATAAACAATTGCACCCGGCCCCCCTCGACTCGCTTGACCAGTGGCAGGATAGGGAATTGTATGTGGCCAAAGGCTTCCGCAATCATAGTTGAGCAGACGGTCTGTGTGCTCTTGCCCGGCCGGGCACGAAACAGGGTAGAGCGCCAGCGACGCGGCATGATAAACCAGGGAAATAGAAAACGCGCCAGGTCAAATATCTGCCTCACATCGTAGGCCAAGCCAAGTCCTCCAATGCCATAGGCCAGCACTTTCTGGCTGTCGTTGAAGCCCAGCCCCCGGGGACGACAAATGCGAAGATGTTCCCGTTCGTACACCGTCAGTGGCCTAACGATAGTGCCTAAACCCAGCTCACTTTCGATGATCAGTTGCTTGTCTGCGTTACCGTGGTAGTACTCCCCGAGACGTTCCCGCAGTAGTGGATCTTCAATGTCGTGGAGCCTGCCGATATAGAGAGCGGCGTGTGACCAGCTGCTTTGGGTGATAAGCTTGATCACTTCACTGACACGCGATCGCCCCTCCACCAGCAGCACATCACAGGGCTTTAGTTCGTGGCGAATTCGTTCGAAATCACTAAGAGGTGTATGCGGCAGTGGCCTTTTATGTTTGAGCCAGTTGACAACCGCGTTGCGAATCCAGTTAATCATATGATCCGTAAGTTCAGTTAATCGTATTGTTATAACGCAGTGTGAATCAAGACACCAGAGGAATGATGAAGGACAAATCACTCGAAGGCATTGAGCAGCAATTGGGCAAACGGCGTAATTTTGACGCGCCGCCCTTGCACCTGTGGCAACCGGCATTATCCGGAGATATTGCAATCCGGATCACGGCGGAAGGTGACTGGTATCACGAAGGCGGGAAAATTGAACGAGATGCCCTGGTACGCCTCTTTGCCAGCATATTGCGCCGCGAAGATGATGGCGAATATTACCTGGTCACGCCGGCGGAAAAATGGCGCATAGAAGTTGAACGACACCCTCTAATGGTCATTGATATCACCGTGCTGGAGGACAGTGGTAAGCTCCTCGCTACCCTGAACACGGGTAAGCTTGTTGAGGTGGACGAAACTCACCGTTTGTTCCCGGATACTTCGGCAGATGACATCGCCGTGCTGCAACTCGACCATGGGTTAACTGCGATGTTCAACCGGGCGACCTGGTACCGTCTGGTTGCTTTAGCACAGGACGTTGATGGTACGCCTTGCGTCCGCTCCGGTAGTGAAGTTTTCCCGCTGGTAAGTTCTTAGCCTGAACAGAGCAGGGTAGCTGAAGGCCACGCCTGCTCACACCTGAGGCTATCCTACATGTTGGGGTAGTTTGGCCCACCAAAGCCCTCAGGGGTAACCCAGACGATATTCTGTGCAGGATCTTTGATATCACAGGTTTTGCAGTGCACACAGTTCTGTGCGTTGATCTGGAAGCGCTGTCCGGCCTCATCCTCTACGATTTCATACACTCCGGCGGGGCAGTAGCGCTGTGCCGGCTCGTCGTACATGGGCAGGTTTTTGGCCAGCGGCACGTCAGGGTCGATCAGGGTAAGATGGCAGGGCTGGTCTTCCTCGTGGTTGGTATTGGACAGAAACACCGAAGACAGGCGATCAAAGCTGATGGTGTTGTCCGGTTTGGGATAGTCGAGCTGCTTGCAGTCGGCAGCCAGCTTCAGGGTCGCATGATCTGCCACCGTGTCGTGAAGGGTGAGCGGTATCTTGCCGCCGAAAATATTTTGCTCTATCCACAGCAGGCCGGCACCCAGAATAGTCCCGAACTTGTGCACCCAGCCGGTAAAGTTACGGGCCTTATAAAGCTCGTCGTGCAACCAGGAGCTTTCTATTTTGCTGGTGTAGGCCGCAAGGTCAGCCGGTGCAGCCTCGCCCTGGGCAAGTGCCTCGACTACAGTTTCAGCCGCGAGCATGCCGCTCTTCATGGCCGTGTGATTGCCCTTGATCTTGACGCTGTTCATGGTGCCGGCATCGCAGCCGATCAGCAGGCCGCCGGGGAAATGCATTTTAGGCAGGGAGTTAAGACCACCCTTGGCCAGTGCACGGGCGCCGTAGGTTATGCGGGTGCCGCCCTCCAGGTATTTGAGGGTCTCGGGGTGGTGCTTCCAGCGCTGCAACTCCTCGAAGGGGCTCATGTGCGGGTTGGAATAGTTGAGGTCGGCAATGATTCCGAGATACACCTGGTTATTTTCTGCGTGGTACAGGAAAGCGCCGCCCGATGAGCCGCTTTCGCTCAGCGGCCAACCCAGGCCGTGTACTACCTTGCCTTCCTCATGTT
>CBDTVJ010000522.1:0-3228 GCA_965363655.1 uncultured Halieaceae bacterium
TTTCAGTCCCATAATATTCTCCTCTTAGAACGAGTTATAAGACTAAGAGAACAATGTGCAGAAACTGTGCACTAATCTGTAAGAATGTGTGGAATTATTGGGCTGTAGGGCGAGGAGGTCGGTAGTTTTGGTTTGGCCAAAGAGTGGCCATATCCTGCCTTTGGATTGGGCCTATACTGGACGTGGAAGTCCCGCGGTGAACGGCGGGACTTTTTTGCTTTTCCAAAGCAGGGCTCTACTGTACCTACTTCATTGTAGAAGGACTACTCTAGTTTTTCCTACGCCTTGACCATCCCATGCCAGCAAAGCCCAGCCCAAACAAGGCCAGAGTAGAGGGTAAGGGGATCTCTGACGTTACATTTGGAGTGGATGCTGAAAAGAGAATCTGGTGCAAGTAGAACTGCTCATTCTTGAACGCAATGTCGAAAGCTGTGTTTGCAGCTACCGCATAAGGAACCAGTGTTGAAGACCAGGTTTTAGGCCGCCCGCTACCATTGGTAAAAGTATAATCCGAGCCACCAATAGTGATTTGGTCACCCAGCAAGCTGCCATCAACATCATGGAAATTGTTGAACCATAAGGTTTCAATAATTACATCGCGACTAAATTTTAGAGTGAGCAGCTCGTTATCGGTAACATTGTCATCGCTTGCAGCGGACCTGGGATAACCACATAAGTTAGAGCCCGAGTTGGTTGTCTTGTTCGCTTTACCAGGATCGACACCTGACGAACACACGCCCATTCCTCCGGTATTTCTATCCAGGTAAACAAATGCAGCCTCGTTGTTCGCAGTATTGTCCGCAGTGGCCCAGAGAGTGCCATCAATGTCGGTTTTAGAGTATGTTGCCCAGGCACTTTCTCCTGTGGTCCCATTTGCCAGATCTGCAAAGTTAATCAAGCCGGCGTTTGCCGTACCCGTTAACAGGGTCAAACTGCTTACTATTGCGAAGTGTAGTAGTGTTTTCATTGCCTTCTCCTGCGCAACGCAACAATGCGTTATCGCCAATCTGAATATGTAGAACATAAAGCAGAAAACGTGCCATCCCCCCTTTTGCGACGGCCAGTAGCCGCGACTACGCGGGAAAGCTGTGAGCCGGCTCTCATTTCAGGCTACATACAGGGTCAGAATACGACGAGATACGAGCGTCTCTATGAGACGCTAATTGACGTGTGTAAAAAAAACTGACAGAAGTTCGACAGCGCACAGATGAACTGCAAAACCGATGGTCACATTTCGAGTGCTTTTCTCTCGAACCGCCGGCCTGCCCAACGAATAGCAATTATTTTTCGGTTCAGCCGGGTTATGAGTCGAATGTTACCGGCTCTTTTAGCCGGTCTCGAATCACTACAGTACCTGCCAACTTATCGTGGAAGCCCTGTTTTTTCTTATCAATCCCAACCCAGATAATTCCAAGCATCAAAGGCAGCACCGAAACGTAATAGCCCAGATAGCGTCCTATGGCCTTGGGCGTGCTGATCGCCTGCCCCGTGTGTGCATCGACCACCCGCAATCGCAATAACATTTTGCCGGGCGTGCCGAGATACTTTTTCCAGAACCACACTGTGAGAACAAGCGGGACAATATACTGGATAAGAGAATCCCAAAAACCTTCCGCAGCGTTTTGTGATGTCCAATAGCCGGAGCCATAAATCAGGTAGATCGGTATTGAGAACACCAGGATTAATAGAATAGTATCGATCAGCGCAGCAGCCACCCTGATCCAGAAACCCGCGTATTCTTGATTTTCCATAGACCTTGATTCCTCAAAAAAGTTAGCCTGCCCTGGTTGTAGCACTGGGCTTAAGTTAAATCCAGGACCTCAATTTCCACAATCCTCTGACGCGTTATCCGACAACAGCGCACAGGTCACAACAAAATCGAACAGGTAGTCAGTGACACGCTGGCGCAGTTCAGGGTCAGGCAATGCGTCAATAGCGTCCTGTGCCGATTTCCTGCTCACTCCTTCGTAATCCACACCCAAACTCAACTCGTCGAAGCCGGCGTCAAATATGATCGATTTTGGAGAGCCTTCGGCATTTGACCAAGGGTACCACTCCTGGTCCAGCCCATCTCCGTTGGGGTCTCCAGTATGCATAAAATTTTGCACATAGCGGATCATCTCAGCAGATAGCAGGTTACGGCTTTTGCGATTTTCTTCGGTGAATAGCAGGCCTGCCAGTTGATTGTCCCTATCAAGGGTATCCAGGAAGAACGGTATGTCAATCGAGTGACCGGCGCCTATCAGGTAGTTAAAAAGGTCGGGGGTAATTGCGCTGCCATCTGTCGCGTACCGGCCCCACTCAAAGCTGTAGACATAAATATCCGGCTGCCCGGAGGCCTCTACCATGGCACGGGCAAATTCATCGGCACCCGCCGCCTTCCACAAAATGCCACCGATTTCGGACACCGAATTGTACATTTCCATGTCAGCAGATAAGGGGTTATCCAGGATAAACAGGAACAGTCGCACGTCGCCCGAGTTTGTCCCCAGTATCAAGGGCACCTTGTTCGGATAGGTGCCCTGTTCCAATGCTTTGGAAACATCTTCAACAATGACATGGCCATCAGAGTACAGAATAGGCATGGACAGCAGTCCAACACCTATTTTTGGGATGGGGTCCATGAGACTGGAAGGCGCCGCAGCCAGCAGCACGTTGCGCACTTCTTCCGTAGTCATTTGCGCCAACATTGCTTTCGCCCCAGCTTCATCGACTGCCAGTCCTTCCTCAACCAGAACGCCCGGCAGAAGAGTATTGCTAAACCGGGCCGCACCTTCCAGATTGGTTGCCGCCAGCAAACCACTCTGGCTCATGGCCTTGTGGAACAAGCCACTGGCGGGTGTCGATAGCAGCAGCGAGAGCACGTTGATGCCACCGCCGGACTCCCCGGTGATAAACACATTGTCGGGGTCTCCGCCAAACAGGTCGATATTGTCGCGGATCCACTGCAGCGACTTGATAATGTCCAGGGTGCCGAAATTGCCCGAATCGGTATTGGGGTCACCGTCCAGCAGTGCCTCGTTGTAGAACCAACCGAAAGGTCCCAGTCGGTAGTTCATGGAGACGAAAACCGCGTTGGATGTGGCTGCCAGGTTAGCGCCATCATGGTATGCCAGCCCGGCACTGCCAGAGGTGTTGCCGCCGCCGTGAATCCACACATACACCGGCAACTTCTGCTGTTGCGACTGTGGCCGCCACACATTCAGGGTAAGGCAGTCCTCGCTGCCC
>CBDTVJ010000523.1:0-3227 GCA_965363655.1 uncultured Halieaceae bacterium
CATCCAAGCGCGTCAGATTGACTCGTGGCTTTGGTACAAGGGCGGCCAGCTTCGCGATCAAGTCCAGCGACGGAGGACCGCCCAACTCGAAGCGCGGGGCAGCCAGCAGCACCACATCGCCGGTCGCCACAACCACTCATCGCCATAGCCCTCGTTCAACAGGGCCAGGAAGGCCAGTGCGGGGTCTCCGACGAACACAGTAACGGTTATCGCAACCAGCACAAATATGGCCTCTTCGGAGGTCTTTTTTGTGGGTTTCTGGTGCGCGGTGCCGGGTGCGCACCGAGACATCATAAAAAAACCGGCGGGGCGCCATCACCACCAGAGCCAAGCCAATTCGTTCTACTTCTCCTGCAGCTTGCCCATAGCCAATGCCGCCAGAACAGACTCGGTATGTTCACCCAGGGTTGGCGGCGGACGCCTGTACTCAACCGGGGTACGCGATAGCTTGATGGGGTTGCCCACCAACTGCAGATCAGGATTTTGCCCATGGGGTACCGTTACCTGCATGTCCCGGGCCCTGATTTGCGGTTCGTCAAATACTTCGGCCACCGTGTTGATCGGACCGACCGGCACCTGCGCCGCTTCCAGTAACTGCAACCAATCAGCCTTGTCACGCTGCAGCATCTTCGCCTGTAACAGGGGCACCAGGACGTCCCTGTTGTGCACGCGATCCTGGTTGGCGATAAACCGCGGGTCATCCGCCAGCTGCGGACAACCCAGCACAGTAACGTAGCGACGGAATTGGCCATCATTGCCCACCGCAACGATTAGATGGCCGTCTTTTGCCACGAAGCTTTGATAGGGCACGATGTTGGGGTGGGCATTGCCCAGGCGGGTGGGCGTGATACCACCCACCAGATAGTTAGTTGCCTGGTTGGCCAGCGTCGCTGCGGTCACGTCCAGCAGCGCCAGGTCTACATGCTGCCCCAGGCCGGAGCGATCCCGCTCCGTGAGTGCTGCAAGCACACCAATAGTGGCGTACAAACCCGTCATAATGTCGGTCAGCGCCACCCCGACCTTTTGCGGGCCCGCGCCGGCCTCACCGTCGGGCTGCCCGGTGACACTCATCAAGCCACCCATGGCCTGCACCAGAAAGTCATAGCCAGGCCTGTCCTTACTGGGGCCGGTTTGGCCAAACCCGGTGATGGAACAATATACAAGGCCAGGATTCTGCGCCGCCAAACTGTCGTAGCCAAGCCCGTACTTCGCCGCGCCCCCAACCTTGAAATTTTCGATGACCACATCACATTGTGCCGCCAATTGGCGCAGGGTCTCCTGCCCTTGCTGCGTCTTCATATCAACACAGACTGATTGCTTCCCCCTATTGGTGCATAGAAAGTACGCGGACTCACCGGTGAGCTCGCCTGCCTCGTCACGCATAAAAGGAGGTCCCCAGGCGCGGGTGTCATCACCCCCCTGCGGATGCTCGATCTTGATTACCTCGGCGCCCAGGTCTGCCAGGATCTGGCTCGCCCAGGGCCCGGCCAATACGCGTGACAGGTCCAGTACCTTCAAATGTGACAGCGCCCCCATCAGAATGCCGGGATATCCGTCTGCGTGCGCCCCAGAATAAGCGCGTGAATATCGTGGGTGCCTTCGTAGGTATTCACCACTTCCAGATTCACCATGTGGCGCATCACCGGGTACTCATCAGAGATACCATTGCCGCCCAACATGTCCCGGGCCTGCCTCGCGATAGCCAGGGATTTACCACAGGAATTGCGCTTGATGAGTGAAATCAGTTCCGGCGCAATCTGTTCGGCGTCCATCAATTCACCCGCACGATGACAGCCCTGCAATGCCAGGCTGATTTCTGTCTGCATATCCGCCAGCTTCAGCTGCACCAGCTGATTGGCCGCCAGCGGCCGGCCGAACTGCTTGCGCTCCATGGTGTAATCACGCGCGGCATGCCAGCAGGCCTCAGCGGCACCCAGGGCACCCCAGGCAATACCATAGCGGGCATTGTTGAGGCAGCCGAAGGGCCCTTTGAGTCCATGCACATTGGGCAGTAATTGCTCCTCGCCAACAAAGACTTGGTCCATCACAATCTCACCGGTGATGGAGGTACGCAGGGCCAGCTTGCCCTCGATCTTCGGCGCAGTGAGACCTGTCATGCCCTTTTCCAGGATAAAACCGCGGATCTTGTCATCATCAGTCTTGGCCCACACCACGAATACATCGGCGATGGGGCTATTGCTAATCCACATTTTGGCACCGCTGAGCTGGTAGCCACCGTCGACACGTCTGGCCCGGGTTATCATCCCGCCCGGATCCGAACCGTGGTCCGGCTCGGTAAGGCCAAAACAGCCTATCCATTCGCCGGTCGCCAGTTTCGGCAGGTATTTTTCCCGCTGTTGCTCGGTGCCATAGGCATAAATGGGGTACATCACCAATGAGGACTGCACACTCATCATGGAGCGATAGCCAGAATCCACCCGCTCCACTTCGCGCGCAATCAAACCATAGGACACGTAGTCAACACCCGGGCAGCCATAGCCTTCGATGGTCGATCCCAATAAACCCAGTTCTCCCATCTCGCGAAAGATGGCCGGGTCTGTCTCCTCGTTGCGATAAGCCTCCTGCACTCGCGGCAACAGTTTGCCCTGGGCGTACTGCTTCGCACTATCGCGCACCATACGCTGCTCGTCGGTGAGTTGTTGCTCCAACAGGAACGGATCCTGCCAATTCAGTGTTTGCCAGCGCCTGGTCTGTGCCATGAACTCTTCCTTCTTTTATAGTCGACTGCAGAGAGTGGGCAAAATAACAGAAGAACATTCATTAATAAAATATATGTTTTATATGATATACATATATTATTTATATGTATGGAATCGACAAGAGAGCGACGATGGATCTACGCAAACTGGAAATCTTCGTGCAAGTGGCAAAACTGGAAAATTTCAGCCGGGCCGCTAGCAGCCTGCACATGGCACAGCCGGCCGTCAGTATCGCCATTCGCAAACTGGAACAGGAACTGGACACCCGCTTATTCGATCGCAGCGGTCGCCGAGCGCACCTCACCGCCGAGGGATACACTCTTCTACAGCGCGCCGAATCCATTCTGCGCGATGTGGAAGACCTCAAGCACGCTAGCAGCGCCATGAAGAATTTACTGCAGGGTGAACTCAGCATCGCCTGCCCCTCAATGCTGGCTACCTATTTTCTGCCTGATCTGTTGAGCGGCTTCCTCAGCGAACATCCGGGTCTGCAAGCCTCCGTGACAC
>CBDTVJ010000524.1:0-3226 GCA_965363655.1 uncultured Halieaceae bacterium
CAGCGCACCGGCCTGGATGAGCGACTGGCAGCACTGGAGAAGCGTATCCAACAATGCCTGGATGGCGAACAGGGTATCGGGCTGAGCTCCTCCGACCAGCAAAACTTCTATCGCCTGCTGAGTGCTTACCGTGGCACCTCCGAGGCCCTGCTTGACTTTGCCCAGCAGGCCGCTAGTGTCGAGTGGAAACCCTGGTACCAGGAGCGCTTCGCCTGATGCAAGCGAACACGCACTAATGCTACCCATACCGCATGAATTTGCCATTGGCGGTGTTTACCTGCCTCCAATGCTGGTCGCGGGCATTATCGGCGTTGCACTGGCCAGCCTGAGCGCGCGCCTGCTCAATCGTTACCAATTGTCGCAATACTTTTTTTATCCACCGCTGGTCTTGCTGTCGATGATGGTGATCTATACCGTCCTTATCGGGAGTTTTTTAATTGGAAGCTAAACTGTGAACCCGTCTCGCCAACACGTGCTAACCGCCACCATAGTAGTCGTTGCCATTGTGGTGGTTCTTTTGAAGTACCGCGATTACGTCCTCAATCCCTGGACCCGCGACGGCCAGGTGCGTGCTGAAGTCGTGCAGATAGCGCCACGGGTGTCCGGCCCGATTGTGTCGCTACCGGTGCGGGACAACCAGTTTGTCAAAGCCGGTGACCTGTTGTTCGAGATCGATCCGCGCACTTATGCCGCCAGTGCGGACCAGGCCCAGGCCCAGTACGATATGACGGACGACAATTACCTGGCAGGGGAAAAGCAGATTGATGCGTCCCTCGCCCAGATTCGCCAGGCCCAAAGCTCAATCAAGCAATTGGATGCGCAAATCATAAAGGACAAGGCAGAGTTTGAACGCCAGCAGGAACTGCTGCCCAAGCGGGCGACCTCGCAGAAGTCTGTCGAACGGGCAAAGGCCAACTATAACGTATCCCTTGAGCAACGTAAGGGCGCGGTAGCCAGCCTGGCCCAAGCCGATGCCACCCTGGCCAAGAACCGCGCCACTCTCGGCACCATTGGTGATGCCAATGCCAGCTTGCGCCAGGCGCGGGCAGAACTGGAGCAGGCCACACTGAACCTGGAATTCACCCGGGTGCTGGCGCCAGTGAATGGCTACATCACCAACCTCAACCTGCGCCTGGGCAGCCAGGCCGTGGCCAATCAACCGGCCATGGCACTGGTAGATGTCAACAGTTACTGGGTAGACGCCTACTTTCGTGAAACCTCGGTCGGCGATATGCGGGCGGGAGACAAGGCCATAGTGACCCTGATGACCTATCCGGATGAACCCATTGAGGGTCATGTCGACAGCCTCGGCTGGGGTATTTCACAACAGGACGGCAGTACCGGCTTTGAATTATTGCCCACCATCAGCCCGACTTTTGAATGGATACGGCTGGCCCAGCGCGTGCCCGTGCGTATTCAACTGGACTCAGTGCCGGAAGGTGTCGCGCTGCGTGTGGGAACAACCGGTTCTGTTCTGGTAAAAACCGGTAGCGGCGAGGAACAGTAGGCCATGCGGCTGCGGGGACACTACGCACTAGGCCTGTCAGCTATGCTGCTGACGGCCTGCACGTCCCTGGGCCCGGACTACGAGGAGCCTGAAGCACCGGTAGAGACCAACTGGATCGAAACGGAAAGCTCTCTGGTCACTACCCGTCCGGCACTGGATCCCCGCTGGTGGCAACAGGCCTTCCAGGACCCGGTGCTCAATGAATTGACCGAAAGCGCCCTGCATCAAAACCTGACATTACGCTCCGCCGGCTTACGTGTACTGCAGTCGCAACAGCAGTTGGCTATCGCCATCGGCAACCAGTACCCGCAGCAACAGCAGATCAACGGCTCCGCAACGCGAGAGCAGGAAAACGCCTCCCGCTTCAACGAATACGATGTCGGTTTCAACCTGGCCTGGGAAGTCGATTTCTGGGGGCGCTTCAGCCGACAGGTGGAATCGGCCTCAGCGGAACTTGATGCCAGCGTTGCCAACTATGACGATGCCATGGTGTCACTGATAGCCCAGGTCGCGCAGAGCTACCTGGTACTACGGACGTTCCAGTACCGACTGCAGATAGCGAGGGATAACATTGTCGTGCAGGAAGAGAGCCTGCGCATCGCCCAGGCCAAACTGGATGCCGGAGACACCAGCGAACTGGATGTGGACCAGGCTGAGAGCCTGGTGTATAACACCCGCGCCTCGGTACCCGCGCTGGAGACGTCCATCCAGCAGAGCAAAAACGTGCTGGCCCTGCTATTGGCTGAGACGCCACAGCAGTTCAACGCACTCGCGAAAACCGGCGGTGCAATTCCACAAGTAAAAGCGAATGTGGCACTGGGTATGCCCCAGGATCTACTCAGGCAACGGCCGGATGTAAGGGCAGCAGAGCGACAGCTGGCGGCCCAGAGCGCACAGATCGGTTTCGCGGTCACCGAGTTGTATCCGCATTTTTCCATCGGCGGCTCCATCGGCACCAGCGCCATGGAAAGCGATGACCTGTTCAGTAACGAGGGAGAGGTGTGGAGTATCTTTGGCGGCTTCCAGTGGAATGTACTGAACTACGGCCGTCTGCAGAGCAATGTCAGGCTGCAGGACGCTATATTTCAGCAGCTACTGGAGGACTATCGCTTCACTGTACTGCAAGCCCAGGTCGATGTGGAAAACGCTATCGTGGCCTACCTGAAGTCGCATGAACAAGTGCTGGCCTATCGCGCCGCTGCCGACGCGTCACAACGGGCGGTCAATATCTCCAGCCAGCAGTATGAGAACGGACTGGTTACCTACAACACGGTCATCACCACCCTGAACTCCCTGCGACAGCAGCAGGATATATTGGCTATCACCGAGGGCACCGTCACCACCAACCTGGTACAGATCTACAAAGCCCTGGGCGGTGGCTGGCAGATACGGGATGACCGCGATCCGGTAGAGTTGTTACCGGCAAGTACCAAAGAGACGATGATCAAGCGCACGGATGCCTGGGAAGGCGTCCTCGAATAACAATGGAAAACCCGGCGACGAGTGCGATACCGCTCATCGCCAGGCCACTAACAATAATCCAGGCTAACGCTTCCATACTCTTCTCGTATCAGGTTTGCCGGCTAACTTCTGCGAAGTGCTGGTTGCTCCCCGGCCCGAGGCATGACAGCTCGCACAAGGTCGATTACCAATTCTCGCCAAGTAACTCGAAATAGGATTGAGGGTGAAGACAAGCCGGACACACCTAGATCGGAAGAG
>CBDTVJ010000525.1:0-3212 GCA_965363655.1 uncultured Halieaceae bacterium
GTATTTCTGGAAGGTCTTGTGCGAGGCCTGCCAGTTACTGTGGCCTATGTTGGACTTCCCCCGTGAAAAGATCAGGGCTGTTTCGGTAACGACTCAGCGTGCGACGGTGGTGCCTTTGGGAAGTGAGGGGCGACCACTACATCCGGCGATCAGCTGGCTAGACCAGCGTCGCGTAGATTCAAAGCCGCGACTGGGCCCTCTTTACCGACTTGTGGCAAGGGTTATCGGTGCCCGTAATGCAGTGGCGGAATTTCACGCCAATGCGGAGGCAAATTGGCTTGCAGAGCAACGTCCCGATATCTGGCGACAGGTTGAAAAGTACCTGCTGCTGTCCGGATATTATACTTTTCAGCTCACGGGAAACTATGCGGATGCAGTCGCCAGCCAGGTGGGCTATATCCCATTCGACTTCAAGCGCCAGTGTTGGGCGTCCAGCGGTGACTGGAAGTGGCGCACCTTGCCCGTTACTCGCGCTATGCTGCCGCAGCTTCGGCCGGCGGGTGAAACCCTGGGACTGATATGTGATGCCGCCTCGAGACAAACCGGCATTCCTGAAGGAACACCATTGATTGCCTCGGGTTCGGATAAAGCTTGCGAGGTCCTTGGGTCGGGCTGTGTCACCGCTGATACAGGCAGTATGAGCTACGGTACCACCGCTACCTTCAACATTACGACTGACCGTTATAGGGAGGTTGATCGTTTTCACCCGGCATACCCTGGAGTCCTTCCGGGGAGTTTTAATCTTGAAGCGGCCGTGCAGCGAGGTTTCTGGATGGTCAGCTGGTTCAAGAATGAATTTGGTCTGCGAGAACAGCGACTGGCGGCTGAACGGGGCGTCACTGCTGAATCCCTGTTTGATGACCTGCTCAGCGCAGTACCTCCCGGCTCGGATGGCCTGATGCTGCAGCCCTACTGGTCGGCAGGCGCCTCTCCTGCAGGTACAGAGGCCAGGGGCGCTATTATCGGATTCAACGACGTACACACCAGGGCACACATTTATCGGGCGATTATCGAGGGAATAGCTTACGCGCTGCGAGCGGGTAAGGAAGCACTGGAAAAACGCAGTGGACACGCCATCGAACGGCTGCGGGTTTCAGGCGGCGGATCCCAGAGCGACCAGGTGATGCAGATTACCGCCGATATTTTTGGCATGGAGGTGGAGCGTCCGCATACCTACGAAACCTCAGGACTCGGCTCGGCTATCGCGGCGGCCGTTGGTAGCGGAATCTATTCCGATTTCGGTACCGCTACTCGTCATATGACCCGGGTAAAAGACCGGTTTATACCGATTGCAGAAAACCGGCGTATCTACGACCGTCTGTACTGTGATGTTTACCGTAATATGTACAGCGGCTTGAAGCCCAGTTACCAGGCTATTAAAGCTATTGTCGGATCGCCAGCGTAGAAATTCAATATCCGGGAGGGACGCATGGTCACAAAAATTCTGAAGATCACAGGACTTGTTCTATTTGCGCTGTTGGTTGTTCTCGGCCTGCTGTTCTATACGCAGGCTTACGATTATCCACGCTACCCGCTCAAAGTAGACAGAACACTTTTTCCCGAGGTGGAGTCCGAGGAGGATATTGAACTGCTTGCGCAATCGCTGCTGGCGCAAATGACCCTGGATGAAAAAATCGAGCAGCTGTATGGCGAGCCGGGCACCAGCCTTTTCAAATTGGCGATTAACTGGTTTTGGCTCAAACGCTTTCCACACATGTATGTGGGCCGCAATGAACGCCTGGGTATTCCACCCTTTGTACTGACGGACGGCCCCCGGGGGGTTAGAGTCTCCGATGATCATGGTGGCGCCACGGTCTTTCCTGTGGCGATGGCGCGCGGTGCGAGTTGGGATGTGGACTTGGAAGCGCGTGTCAACGACGTTATTGCCAAGGAGACACGGGCCATCGGCGCAAATATGGCAGCCACGCCTTGCATCAACCTGTTGCGCCATCCGGGGTGGGGGCGTGCGCAGGAATCCTATGGGGAGGACCCCTGGCATGTGGGTCAGTTCGGTGTGTCGGCCATTCGCGCCATTCAACCGCACAACGTAATGGCCAGTCCTAAACACTTTGCCTTGAACAGTATCGAAAACTCGCGATTTTTTATCAATGTTGATGTGGATGAGCGCACGCTTCGAGAGGTCTACTTGCCTCAGTTCAAGAAGGCTGTACAGGAAGGTGGTGCTGCTTCGATGATGAGTGCATACAACAGTGCTCAGGGAGAATATCTTTCCAACAACAAATATTTGCTCACCGATATTTTGCGCAATGAGTGGGGTTTTTCAGGGTTTGTACACTCCGATTGGTTCTTTGCCATGTACGATGCGGTCGGTAGCATCGAAGCGGGTCTCAATATAGAAATGCCCATCAGCCAGATCTATAACGCAGGTGACATCAAGGAGGCACTGGAAGAGGGAGAAATCACTGAGCTGGATATCGATCGCCTGATACTGGCGACACTGACGACACGGTTGAAGTATGCCTTCGCAGAGGATCAAATGGAGTACAGCCCCGCACTGCTGGTCACACAGGAGCACGTGCAACTGGCGCGGGAAGTTGCTGAGGAAAGTATGGTGCTGCTCAAGAATGACGGTGTCTTGCCGTTTTCTGGCGGTGGCGGGAAGACGGTGGCAGTTATCGGCCGCCTGGCAGATGTGGTCAATACCGGCGACCACGGATCAAGCAACGCCAAGTCGCCCTACGTGGTAACCCCATACCAGGGCCTGCTCGATTATCACGCCAGTAGGGGCAACAGGGTCTTGCTGGACGATGGTTCTGACCTGGAGCGGGCGCGGAAGCTGGCCGAATCTGCCGACCAGGTGATATTGGTCGTCGGCTATACCTACGAGAATGAGGGCGAGTACCTGATCTCTGACGAGGGTATGAAGGCCTCGGCCCACGCGGGTAGGTTGGTTGGGGAGAAGGGCATCGGCGGCGATCGTGAGAGCCTGTCCCTGATTGATTCAGACGAGGAACTGATCGATGCCCTCGTGCCGACAAATGACAACCTGGCTCTTGTCTACATCGGCGGCAGCGCCATCGATATGTCAGGTTGGGACGACAGGGTTCCTGCGATTCTCTATGCCTGGTATGCGGGTATGGAGGGTGGTAATGCATTGGCGAGAGTGTTGTATGGTGAGGTGAACCCCAGCGGCAAGCTGCCTTTTGCGGTTCCGCAAGACAGTGCAGACTATCCGCACTTTACCCCCTATG
>CBDTVJ010000526.1:0-3207 GCA_965363655.1 uncultured Halieaceae bacterium
CAAATACCAATGCGATTCCTGCATATTGCTTCAGGGAATCGCCTGGCCTGTGATTGTTTTTATCTTGCGCAGCCTATAGCGGATGTAGTCTTACCGGCAGGGTCTTGTAGCCCCTGACAAAGTTCGACCGGATCCGCGTGGGCTCCTCCAGTACCTCGACGAAGCTGAAGCGCTTCATGATCTCTTCCCACAAGATGCGCAATTGCATTTCTGCCAGCCGATTTCCCATACAGCGGTGTATGCCAAAACCAAAGGCAAGGTGATGCCGGGGATTGGGCCGATCGATGATGAAGGCATCGGCATTATCTATCGCAGTGTCGTCACGATTGCCTGACAGATACCACATGACAACCTTGTCGCCTTGTTTTATTTGCTTGCCCTTAAACTCCACATCCCTGGTTGCCGTGCGTCGCATATGAGCCAGCGGGGTCTGCCAGCGTATGATTTCCGACACCATGCCCGGAATCAGTGCCGGATTTGCGCGTAGCTTGTCGTACTCAGCGCGATTCTGGTTGAGCGCCAGCACGCCGCCAGTTGCAGAATTGCGGGTGGTATCGTTGCCACCGACGATGAGCAGCAGGATATTGCCAAGAAACTCCATCGGGCGATCTACCAGATCAGCGGTATTGGGGTCGCGCTGGAGTAATGAAATCAGGTCGAAGCTGTCCTGGGAATTGCAGCGCTGGTGCCAGAGGCCGGTGAATGTCTGCAGGCAGTCTTGCAGTGCCGCCAGACGCTCTTCCGGATTGCCGTCGCCACCCGAGATCTCGGGCGAGTCGGCAGCCATATCAGACCAATAGGTTAGCTTGTGGCGCTGTTCAAAGGGAAAATCAAACAAGGTCGCCAGCATTTGCGTGGTCAGGTTTATGGAGACCCGCTCAACCCAGTCGAAGGGTTCATCCAGTGGCAGCGCATCCAGTATCGCCACCACCCTGCTGCGAATAAGCCCCTCCATGTCCGCAAGGTTGCGTGGTGCCACCACCGACTGCACGGCCCGGCGCTGCACATCGTGTTTCGGCGGATCCATGGCGATGAACATTTCAACGGGCAGGTCTTCAGTCAAATCACCGATAACAATGGTGGGTTGGGAAGAAAACACCTCGTGATTGCTGTCTACGGCGACAATATCTTCGAAGCGGGTGACTGACCAGAACGGTCCGAAGGCGCTATTAGCCTGGTAGTGAACCGGTTGCTCTTTTCGCAAGCGCTCGAAGAAAGGGCGCCAGGCATCCTGTTCATAGAGACGCGGGTCGCTTACATCAATCTGCTCCAGAGCGGTGCTCTGGGCGTCAGGTAATTGTTGGGTCATGCTCATCGTCAGCTCCCTATCCATTTACATTTGGAATTCTGGAAGGCGAATTACCATGCCCTCCATGTCGTCAGAGACATCAATCTGGCAACTCAGGCGCGAGCTTTCGGCGCGGTCCGGGCGCATCCCCAGCATCGACTCCTCCATAGGGTCGGCCTGCCCGGCCACGTGTTTCCACTCTTCGGCGACGAAGCAATGACAGGTGCCACAGGCACAGCCACCACCGCAATCTGCATCGATGCCCGGAACGCCACTTTCCAGCACGTTTTCCATCAGCGTCCTGCCACTTTGGATTTCAATGGTGTGATCCTGGCCATTGAACTCAATCACAGTAATCGTCGGCATTAGATTTTCCTCGTTGTGTTGATTGAATACAGTTTACCGATCAGGGAGAATCAACTAAGGTTATTTATTGCCACTATTGGGTTATTTATTGCCAATATCTTTGCCGGGTGCGCTGATGTATGGAAAACCAGGATAGCTTTTTTATTCCCGGCAGTTACTGCCGAATTATTGCTCGCGAGTTGGGCTTGCAGGAGCGCGACCTTGCGCGGCTGTTGCGGGGGACAGGTCTATCGCCTGAGATTTTGCTGCCAGGAGATGAAACCTATATCACCGGGCGGCAGCAATTGCGTGTGCTGGACAATGCCCAGTATATGACGGCGACCCCGGAAATAGGCCTGCGCATCGGACGCCAGTTGCAGCCGTCGGCCCATGGTCCACTGGGTTATTTGGCACTCAGTAGCCCTGACCTGATGACCTCCCTGGAGTCACTGCGAGATTTTCTGCCCGTGCGGATACCGTTTGTGCGTCTCGAACTAACGACGGATAGCAACTGGGTAAACTGCGCGCTGGCGGTCAAACTCGAAGCCAGTGCCGACGAATTACGCCTTCTGCACGAGTGCTTCGCAATGGTTATCCAGTCCCTGGTTGAATCTGTGCTGGGCCATGAAGTGAGTGATGCCCGCATTGAGCTGAATCACTCCAGGCCAGCCTATCACCGTATGTATCGGCAATACCTGCATGCACCGGTTTACTTCGGCTGCTCCAGCAATACCTTCAGGCTGCCAGCGAAGCTGGCCAGGCAAGCGAATGCCTCGAGCCACCCGGAATCTTACGCCCTGGCACAGCAGCTTTGCCTTAAGTTACTCGAGCAGGTACCCAAAACGGCGCTGTCGATTGCAGATCGGGTGAAACTACTTTTTTTGTCAAAAACGCCGGGGGATGTCAGCGAGGTCGATGTGGCACGCGCGATGTTTGTATCCAAGAGAACGCTGGCAAGACGATTGGATAGTGAGGGTACGAGCTATCGCGCCATCCGGGAGCGTGTGCTGTCTGAGCTCGCTGCTCGCCACTTGTGTGAATCTGGCCTCACGGTGGAATCTGTCGCGACCCTGCTCGGGTACAATGACCCCGCAGCTTTTCGCAAGGCCTTCTATCGCTGGTATGGGCAGTCGCCGAGTAAATTTCGAAGCAATGGCAGTTGATGTACTTCACTCCCGTGGTTACTGGCGTTAAAGTTCAGGCTGTTTGTTGGCAATTCCTGTCGAGGTAGAAAACTATGATCGTGTCTTGTTTACGGCATAGCCGGATAATCGCTTTGCTTGTCGCTTCACTATGGCTGGTGGCATGCACTGAGCCGGTGCTGGAGGGGCCAAATTACCCGGCCGACAGTGCACCGTTCATCGCTGCAGGCTATGACGGTTCGGTGGAGGATCTGGACCTGCAGCACCGCCTTATCCTGATTGGCGATGCCGGGCTTTACCTCGATAACGATCCTACCCTCAAAGCGCTCGGCGATTGGGCCGCTGCAACCCCCAACAGCACGGTGTTGTTCTTGGGTGATAATATTTATGATGACGGCCTTATTGAGGAGGAGCGCGTCGAGGCGGAGCGCA
>CBDTVJ010000527.1:0-3193 GCA_965363655.1 uncultured Halieaceae bacterium
AATACGCAAGACAAAATCAAAACCAGGTCTGTTCCGACCGCCGGCAGCTACTATGACTATCGTGATCCGTTTTATGATCCCTGGGGCGGATATGGAGGCATGGGTGGTGGTTACGAAACACGGGTGGATCAATACACAGAGGGCACGCTGAATATAGACGTCGTCGACAGCAAGACGAAAAAACTCGTATGGGAAGGATCTATCGTTGGGCGATTGACCGATAAGGATGTTCGCAATATGGAGAAAACCGTCGATGAAGCAGTCGCGGCGGTCATGATTAATTTTCCAATACTGGGGGGCAGCGCGAACCAGTAAGGCGGCGTCTTATTTGGGCCAGATCCCGACTTGATACTGAGTGTGTTGTTGCGGCGACGCCCGATAAGCCGTCAAACATGAATTTAAATAGAGGGACAGTGACCTTAATGCTAATGGAAATAGAGGGACAGTGACCTTAATGCTAATGGAGTGAAAAAAGAGAACAGGAATTAGGGGGTCAGTGACGCTAATTACTCGGAAGTACTGCCGTGAGTTAAGGTCACTGTCCCCCTAATTCGCTAACGCCTGGCTTTTGAAGATCGGGCGCGAGCAGCAAATATGACCGTCTCTCGAAGTCGACTGTGTCATCGAGAACAAGTCACGTAGCAATGCAACTATTTGTCATCAAGGAAAAACAATGAAGTTAGTACGTCTGGGCGTGTATGTCGCCTTGCTATTGCCATGCTTTTGGCCGTCCGTAGGATGGTCCGATCCTGACACAGGGATCTCGGACTGGTTCAACAAGAATTTAATCGACTCCGAGGATGGCAAGGTGGACGTGAGCGACTTTCTGGCCAGCGCCTCCGGATTCTTACCCGTTCCAATTGTAATTACCGAGCCCGCAGTGGGCTTTGGTCTGGGCCTGGCGGTTGCCTATTTTCATCCTGAGAAAGAACTTGACCCTGAAGTACACACGCACCGGGGCCCCCCGAGTATCAGTGTGGGATTTGGCGCAAAAACCGATAATGGCACATATCTATATGGCGGTGCTCATATAGGCGTTTGGAAAGACGATCATATGCGCTACCTCGGCGCACTGGCAAAAGCCAATATCAATCTGACTTTCTACAATGACGGTCGCTCTGATGGAATGGTATTTGACGACGGTATCAAATTTAATGTCGATGGTGAGTTCATTCTTCAGCAAATGCAATTCCGCCTGAAAGAATCCAACTGGTGGCTGGGAGCTAACTACATGTTTGTCGCCGCGACAAACACTTTCAGTTTAGATGAACTTTTACCGCCCGAATTGCCCGATCCGCAATTTGATTTTGATCTCGCGGGACTTGGTGTCTACGTGCAATATGATAGTAGAAACACCATATTCACACCAACAAAGGGCCTGTCAGCGACATTTGAATATAAGAATCACGGTGACACATGGGGCAGCGATTTCGACTACGACAGGTACAAAGGAAGCGTGCTTCACTACACGCCTTTCGGCGACTATTCCAGCCTCGGTCTGAGGCTCGTAGGAGAGAAAGTAAACGGTGATACCCCATTCTTTGGCTTTCCATTTGTAAGTCTGAGAGGCATCCCGGCCATGCGCTACCAGGGGGAGAATGTCGTTACAGCTGAAGCTGAGTACTTGTGGGGGTTTACGCCGCGCTGGTCAGTAGCGCTGTTTGGTGGCGTTGGCAAGACTTCGGCCATCAGCAGCCTGGCGGGAAAAGGTCAGACTGTTAGTGCGGGCGGGCTGGGCTTTCGTTACCGACTGGCGAGAAAACAAGGGCTTCAGGCCGGTATTGATATTGCTCGTGGCCCAGAGGACACAGCGATCTACCTGACCATTGGCAGCGCCTGGGCAATTTAATTGGCCCTGCGCCTTTGTAAAGCTTTCCCGTCAGGGAGATACCGTTTTTGTCCGGTCGCGTATCAAACAAATGTTGAGTACGGCTAAAGGGTGCGAAATGAACTTCAGTGCCAAAGCTCGGAAATGTGGAATAGGGGGACAGTGACCTTAATTCTAATGGAGTGAAAAAAAGAACAGAAAAAGGGGTCAGTGACCCTGATTACTCGGAAGTACTGCCGTGAATTAAGGTCACTGTCCCCCTAATTCGCACGCATTGATGCCCGGCACCTGATCCAGCTTCTCTGCCAGTCGCTGATCCTGGCGTCACCCTTTATCCGCCCCAAAAACTAACTAATTCAGCTTCCGTTACCCAAAAATCAGCTATTCATCATGGCGAATTCAGCCGACCATCATGTCCGAACGCCGCTTGCCTGCAATGATAGATCTACCATTTCATTGAAGCTCCAAGGAGCAAGCCATGATTTCGACCGTCAAACGCATCACAATCTCAGTGTCTGCAATTGCCATCGTGATAAGCCTCACCGGGTGTGGTGGCCATAAGGTTCTCAAGGAGCCGCAACCACTGACCATCACTAATGCTCCCGCCAATGCTGAAGACGGTCGACTCGCGACGAATCTGGACTGGGTTATCCTCCGCAATGGACCCGGTACCTGGTCGAGAAAGGCCGATTGGGACCAGTATTTGATGGGCGTTTCCAACAATACAGCCGAATCTGTCGAAATCAGAACATTCACGGTGTACGACTCGATGATGGTCGATGCGTCATCGGAGTCCAGCAGGCGCCTTCTGATTAAAAGCTCAAAGGCTACGTCGAAACGGTACAAAAATGAGGGATATAGGGTTCAGGCAGGTTTGGGCGGTGCTGGCCTGATTCTGGCGGGCGCGACGGCCGGTGTGGTTGGCGTTGGCGTTGGCACGGCGGCTGCCTATGGAGGTGGAGCCGCGGCCGGGGGCGCTGCTATTGTCGGTCTCCTGGCTGCCCCGATCTTAATAACGGGTGGCATCATGAAAGGTGTCAATGGGCAGAAGGTTGCCAATCAGATTGCAGACAGGCACACCGAATTGCCATTCGTGTTGCAGCCTGGCGAAACGCGAAATGTCACGTTCTTCGTTGCAGTGTCGCCATCACCGCAAAAAATTGAAATTTCATACCGGGCGAAACAACAAAACTACACCCTCGAGGTGGATACCGGTTCGGCACTGGAAGGACTGCACCTGAGCAATGACTCGGGCGATACGACTTAAAGCAAAAAGACGAAACCAACGCAGGGTCCGTAACTGGAATTCGCTATCATTTCCTGAAATAGGGGGGCAGTGACCTTAATTCTAACGGAGTGAAAAAA
>CBDTVJ010000528.1:0-3191 GCA_965363655.1 uncultured Halieaceae bacterium
CTGATCATGGAAACGGCCTACCTACCGATTTTTGCTTCACTGCCCGGCCCCACACCTGAACAGGAAATCGAATGGTCCCGTGCTGGCCAGATGCTGTACGCTGCCGCCGGTATTACCACCGCTCATGAAGGGGCGACACACGCTGCCGATCTAGAGCTGATGCAGCGCGTAGCCCGCGCCGACGCCAATATTGTCGACATCATTGCCTATCCGTTTATTACTGACCTGGATGAAGTGATGGACAAATACCCGGTCGAGACATGGGGTAAATACAACAATCACCTGAAAATTGGCGGCGTGAAAATCACCGGCGATGGCTCGCCACAAGGCAGGACTGCTTTCTTTTCTACGCCCTACTTAACGGGCGGCCCCGGTGGCGAGAAGAACTGGCGGGGTGAGCCAACATTTTCGGAAGATACGCTCACAAAAATGGTTAATAGGGTCTACGATCTCGACGTACCGCTCAACTATCACGCCAACGGCGATGCCGCGATTGATATGCTTTTACGCGCCCATGAATCTGTTGCCGTTGATAGTCTCGGCAAAGATCGTAACATCACCATTATTCACGCGCAGTTCTTGCGTAAAGATCAGATTCCCAAGATTGTGCAGTACAAAATGACACCTTCCTTCTACACGCTACACACCTTCTATTTTGCTGAAGCGCACATTCTTAATCGTGGTAAAGAGCAGGCGATGTATATCAGCCCAATGCGTGATGCCATCGACGCGGGGCTATCTCCGACTAACCACACCGATTTTGTTGTAGCACCGCTGGATCAGATGTTCATGCTCTGGTCGGCCGTGAACCGTGTGTCACGCGAAGGCAAGCTTATTGGCCAGGACCAGAAAGTGAGCGCACTGGAAGGTCTTAAGGCTATGACAATCAATGTGGCACGCCAATACGGCGAAGAGGCGACAAAGGGCTCTCTCGAACCAGGAAAACTCGCCGATCTGGTTATCCTTAGCGACAACCCGTTAACAGTAGACCCTGAAGCTATCAAGGAAATTCGCGTGCTGGAAACGATCAAGGAAGGGAGAACTATTTACACTGCGGAGCTTTAATCAACCTAACAAGCGGTTGTAGCGGACAGCGCCTTGCTCCGCCGGTGCTGGAATCGAACAAGGCGATCTCCCAGGGCGTGGATTTCGTTCGATTTGATGAGTCATTTGAGGCATATCTTTATGTCGAGTTGTCGGGGGTTGCGGAACCGCTAATGTATTGCGCTAGCCCCAGGAAAGGTATATTTTCTATCTCATGATGGATGATGACGCCGTTACCGGCGCCTCTTCTTAAGTCGTTAGTAGGAAGGGTGTCCCGGCATGGAATCGATGCGCGATAAACTGGCTCTGGAACGAACCAGGCTTGCCAATGAGCGGACATTTCTGGCTTATGCCCGTACCTCGTTATCCCTAATCGCGGGGGCTGCCGTACTTTTCCAGTTTTTTTCTACCACTCACTCTTACCTGGCTGTGGCCTGGCTTCTGGCTATCCTCGGAGTGCTAGTCCTTTTGATCGGTGTCTATCGCTTCCATACTGTGAGTGTTGGGCTTCGTACTGGAGTAAAGGCCAGTGAATCCACTTTAACGCCTGAATCCGGGTTGGACTGATATGACTGACACAACAACACTGGTAGATGGCTTGTATTTTGGAGAGGGACCGAGATGGCATGAAGGGCGCCTATGGTTCAGCGATTTCCATGCGCACGCGGTAAAGTCCATTGATGAGGCCGGTGCAATACGCACTGAGTTGGAAATGGATGACCAGCCCTCAGGTTTAGGTTGGTTGCCGGACGGTCGACTGTTGGTGGTCGCCATGAAGGAGCGTGCAGTCAGGCGTCTGGATCCGGATGGGCTGGTGTTGCATGCCGATATCAGCGCACTTACGGCTCACCTTTGCAACGACATGGTGGTCGATGCGCAGGGTAGCGCCTGGGTGGGTAATTTCGGTTTCGATCTTGATGCGGACCTCAAGGTGAGAGGGCTTGAGGTGCTTAGTGATCACCCGGTGGCCAACCTGGTGCGGGTTGATGGGGATGGCACAGTGCACCTGGCGGCGCGCGACATGCATTTCCCCAATGGCAGCGTGATCACAGCCGACGGCAAAACATTGATTGTGGCGGAAACCCTGGCAGGCTGCCTGACAGCATTTACCATTAACGCTGATAAGTCCCTTACGGACAGGCGAGTCTGGGCAGGGCTGGAGGGTCTTGCGCCCGACGGGATATGCCTGAATGAGGATAACCAGATCTGGGTGGCCAACGCACTGGCACCCGAAGTGGTTTTGGTCGCTGAGGGTGGTGAAATTGTGCAGCGCGTTACAACCAGCCAACCATGTTATGCCTGTATGTTGGGTGGTGAAGATGAAAAAACCCTGTTTGCTGTGACTGCGGCTTCATCAGATGCCGAAACGGCCTCGGCCACCAAAACCGGTAAGATCGAGACTATTCGCGTGACTTCTGCCAGGGCAGGGTGGCCATAAACTATTCGAGCAGAGGAATAGCAAATATGAAAGACGAGTATGTTGTTAATAGCGAAGAAGAATTGGACTCTATTATTGGTGAGCCGCAGGACTTTATTAGGCAGAAAGTCTGTGCATCCCTCGATGAGTCCATGACTGAATTCATAGCTCGCTCGCCATTGATTTTTCTCTCCACAATCGATAACAGCGGCTTGGTCGATACCTCCCCCAAGGGCGATGCGCCGGGGTTCGTGCATGTCGATGAAAGTGGTGGCTTGTTGATTCCCGACAGACCCGGTAATAAGTTGATGTTTGGCTTCAAGAACATCCTGCACAATGACAGTATCGGTGTGATTTTTGTTGTTCCCACTATGCGGGAGACACTGCGGGTCAAAGGCCGTGCAGTTATCTCAAGGGATCCAGCGCTGTTGGACAAGCTAAGTGCTCGTGGCAAGCCCGCCTTGTTGTGTACCCGCATTCAGGTTGAAGAGTGCTTTTTCCACTGTGGTAAGGCGATGATTCGGTCCAGGATGTGGCAGCCGGAGCATTGGGCTACCTACAAGGATGCGCTACTTGTCAGGCAGCTGAGCAAAACCATGGGCGGAGGCGAGGAGCTTGAGAAGCTGGTGGCCGATGGGCTTGAGGAAAACTATCGCGACGAGCTTTACTAGCGTTGGATCGAAAAGCCTAGGGCCTCACGATCTCGAAAGTTTCGTCGGGGGTATCCAGT
>CBDTVJ010000529.1:0-3168 GCA_965363655.1 uncultured Halieaceae bacterium
TAGGCCTGGTACGGGATATGGTCGCCAATCTCGGCTGGGCGGTGCAGGGCCTGCGTGTGCTGTTGCTGGGTGCCGGTGGTGCCGCACGCGGTGTATTGGAACCCCTGTTGCGGGAGCGCCCCCGGCAACTCCTGGTTGTTAACCGCACCCCGCAACGGGCGCAAGAACTGGCAGTGGAGTTTGCTGACCTTGGCCCCATCGAGGGGGGCGCCTACGACCTTATTGGAGAGCGCCAGTTTGACCTGGTGATCAATGCCACCAGTGCCGGCTTATCGGGTGAATCACCCCCGCTACCCAGCTCATTGCTGACCGAGCGCAGTTGTTGCTACGACATGGTCTACGGTGCCGAACCCACGCCTTTTATGCGCTGGTCGGCGCACCACACCGCCTGGGCGGTAGCGGACGGCCTGGGTATGCTGGTAGAACAGGCTGCCCAGTCCTTTTATATCTGGCGCCAGGAGCGCCCGGAAACCCGTCCGGTGATCAACCAGCTGCGAGAGGCGATGGCGGCCGCCTGAGTTGGCTTAGCTGGCCGCCGCCTCCAGCTCCGCGATGTGCTGGTCTTTCAGCTTCACATAGTTGTTGGCGGCGTAGGTAAAGTAGGCCATTTCCTTGTCGCTTAGTGCACGCATTTCCCTGGCCGGACTACCGGCATAGAGATAGCCGCTGCGCAGCTGCTTGCCCGGTGTGACCAGGGCACCGGCGGCGATTACCACATCAGCTTCCACTACTGCCCCATCCATGATGGTTGCCGACATACCTACCAGCACCCTGTCCCCCACAGTGCATCCGTGCAGTGTGGCGCTGTGCCCGATGGTCACGTCACAGCCGATGTCCAGCGGCCAGCCGTCCGTGTTGTAGGGCCCCGCATGAGTGATGTGTAACACGCATCCGTCCTGCACGCTGGATCGGGCGCCGACCCTGATACGGTGCATATCACCGCGAATTGCGACCTGTGGCCACACGGAAACATCGTCCTCCAGTACTACCTCTCCCAATACCACCGCACTGGGGTCGATCAGGACGCGCTGTCCAATATCGGGTTTCTTGTTGTGGAAGTTGCGGACGCTGGTGGCGCTGTAATGACGCATGCGAGGGCTCGTTGATGAGAATAGCCTGATACAATAGCCAGCCTTATGGCTGATGGCCAGCCAGTCAGGAAATTGAGAGAGAAAAATGCCAGATACCCCAACTCGACGTCGTTTTATTGCCGGAGCGGTATGCCCCCGCTGTGCCCTTATGGACAAAATTGTGGTGGACCTGGATACAGACCAGCGGGAGTGCGTGAGTTGTGGTTTTAGTGAAGGACGCCCCGCAGAGCCAGCAGCCAGCGGTTCGGCCAGCAGCCCGAGCAAGAACCCGGTATCGGTGCAGGAAGTGCCCACCAGGGTAAGTCGGGCAGTCTCCCGACGGGTTGAAACCCCGGCCCAGCCGATTACGCTCATAGATGCCGCCCCGCCCGAAAGTGGCGACTCCGGTGCTGCGGACTAGGAGGCGAGGCGCAGGCGGATTTTCCCGGCGGTTTCCCCAAGGCTTTCAGATGAAATAAGGGGTGGCGGAGCGCCTGCCGCGCCGGCTAGTGCCCGCACCTGTTCCCACACATACTCCCGGCGCAATAACTGCGCTGCAGCAAGCTGCACCAGTTGCTCCAGGCGGGTGGCGAAGTCGTCGCCCAGCATATGATGGACGATAATATTCGCCTCAGTCATGTCCACAGGCAACAGGGGCCGCTGTAAATGCCGGATATGATGGTCGTTGATTTCCTCCAGCAGCCGGTGAGCCAGAAAAGCCTCATCCAGCAATGCTTCCAGCCCGCCATCACAGGGCAATTCGTCCGGGGGTTGCAGGAAATAGTCCTCTGCCATATGCAGGAAAGGCGCGGCGTACTCGAAAAACCCCAGGCGCTTGCTAACCACTGTTACCAGGCGCAGGCAGCCGGGCACACTTTTCACATAGCCGCTTATAAACGTCATCAGGGCGTCCAGTGGCTCCTGCTCTGGCAATACGAGCTTGGTGCGCAGTACGGGCAGTTGTTGTTCAAGGCTGGAGCGCAAGGCATTGCTTTCGTGCTCGCTGCGGATGGCGGCGTCAATGATTTCCCTGATCGCTAGTGGGTCCATTTGCAGTGGCCTTCTGCCGTGGAGAGCGTTACGGGGTCTATACAGGCTAGTACATATTTACTATTTCGCTACTTGCACACGTATTACCGGGCACGGGGCGTTTTTTTACCGTGTGCCCTGGTCGCCTCCCGCGGTCCGGAACTACCAGATTTAGTAGGCCCTGGAGCCCTGTCTCCTACATGTTGGGCCTGAGCGTGACGCCGCAAAAGAGAACGCTCTGTCGAACCAACTCATAGCCCTACAATCCCTGCAACAATGTGGGCTTTGGGCAGTACTTCCGCTATAATTCGCGCGGTTTGTCTGTGCGACCAATTGTCGCAGCGGCGGAAAACGAAAGTCAGCTGGTCAACGCTAGCGGTTTAAGCATCCTGTCTGCCCCTTCTTAAAGGCGCGGTACTGGATGTTTACGATCTGCCTGTAAATGGGGGAATAGATCGGCTGTCATAGCGCCAAGCCAGTTTGGGGATAACAGTTTTTAGAAATGGAGACACGGGAAATGTGTTTTGAAGCGAAGCGGCTGTGTAAGCTCGCGCTTGGCCCTGTGCTGATGCTGATGAGCGCCCTTGCCATGGCAAGCGGCGGAGAAGTGAGCCAGGTCAATATGTCGCCTGGCGTTACAGAAGTGGGTAAGAAGATCTACGATCTGCACATGCTCATATTCTGGATCTGCACGGTTATCGGTGGCGGTGTATTTGGAGTGATGTTTTACTCCATTATTTACCATCGCAAATCAAAGGGCTTCACGCCTGCCACCTTTCATGAAAGCACCAAGGTTGAAATTGCCTGGACGGTGGTGCCTTTCTTAATCCTGATTGGTATGGCGTTTCCCGCTACCACCACGCTGTTGGAAATCTACGATAACGACGACGCCGAGCTGGATATCCTGGTCACCGGTTTTCAGTGGAAATGGAAGTACGAATACCTGAACGAAGATGGCGATAACGTCACTTTTTTCAGTAACTTACGAACTCCGCAAAGCGAAATCTACAATTCAGAAGCCAAGGGCGAGCACTATCTGCTGGACGTGGACGAGCCCCTGGTGCTGCCC
>CBDTVJ010000530.1:0-3157 GCA_965363655.1 uncultured Halieaceae bacterium
ATTATCCTTCAGAAGTCTCCATCCATGAATTGCCCGGACAATGGTTCAGGCCATAGTTGCAAATACTGGTATATACCGTTTCAGTGCTATACGTTGTATCCCACTTCCCATGCCTACCACATCAAAAAAACGACAAAGGGAATGGATCGCCAGAACGTACCTCGATCCATTCCCTTTGTCGTTTTTTTGATGTGGCTGCCCGCTTCGAAAGTGTATAAAACCCACTGCTGGAATTATCCGGTACATGAAAGTCGTGGTATTGCGGCTTAACAGCACAAGCAGTAATGACATTTTCTAGACGGGGCCTTCATGGCCAGCGACAAGCTCAAGATCAAGTATGAGGCCCATTATTGGGAAACAGATGTTACAGGGCGCAGTGAACAGGACTGGGAGTCGTTTCATCTAAAGGGAATTTATTTTCCGAAAGAGGGCAAGTGGGGGCAGATTCCCTATCGGATTGCTGCCGGTCTGGGATGGATAAAAAGTTCCGATAACACAGAGTTAGGCATAGGGGGCGACTCGGATCTGATATCCCCTTTCTTTGGCGTCGCACTGAAAGCGGGCGAAAATCTGACAATAATTCCACTGATTCAACATTACATAGAATACAGCGGTGACAAGGTTAATATCACTGCAGCACGATTGATCGGCTCATGCTCGTCCTGATAGCGCGCACTGGCCGTCCAGCGCCTGCCACATTAGAGGCACAGCTCGGCCATATGTTCAGTCCGGGATTCGGTCTTTATGTGGACGGTCTGGATGGAGTAGGGGATGACGGGCCTTATAACTGGGGTCCAGGACCTGGTTTGCGTTTCGTCTACTGATGTCACTTCGTCTTGTGTTGCTGACCCTGTTACTAGTGTGAAAAATGAGGTCCAAATCTTTCTACATGAACGGAGATTGATTGAAACTATGAAACAAGATGATGAACTTTCACGGCGACAGTTTATAAAGGGTACTAGCCTGGCTGCCCTGGGGGCGAGCTTAGCCGGCAACGCGGCTAGCGTGCCCGCCGCCTTTGCTGGAACTCGTAATGCCGATCGTAAAGCTGCTACGGGCGGCCCCTACAATATCTTGATGATCGTTACAGATCAGGAAAGGTATCTTACGCCACAGGACTTGCCAGCAGGTTATCATCTGCCAGGACACGAACGCCTGGCTGCACGGGGAGTGACATTTGAGAACCACCAGATAGCCTCTTGTGTTTGCACTCCGTCAAGAGCTGTTATCTATACAGGGCAGCATATTCAGAAGAATGGCATGTTCGATAATACGAACTTTCCCTGGTCCGGCAGCCTGTCGACAGATATAGATACGCTTGGTGACATTATGCGCAAGCAGGGTTACTACACCGCCTACAAGGGCAAGTGGCATCTTACTGAAGAATTTGAGACCGCGAACACTCTGCACGCACCTGAGCGACTGTTGTCTGCTGAGATGGAAGCGTACGGCTTTTCCGATTACATGGGGATTGGCGACATTATCGGTCACACACAGGGCGGCTATCTGCACGATAATGTTATCTCTTCTACCAGTCGTAGCTGGCTGCGCGGTAAAGGTGAGCAGTTGCGTCAAGAGGACAAGCCCTGGTTTATGGCGGTAAACCTGATTAATCCTCACGATGTGATGTATTACAACACTGACCTGCCTGGCCAGAAGCAGCAGTCAGGGAAGAAAATGTTCCACATCAGTAGGGAGCCCAACCACGCTTTGTACCGGCAGCAATGGAATGTTGGATTGCCAGCATCACGGCATCAGCCAATTACTGGCGCAGGCAGGCCGACGGCACACCTTGATTTTAGAAACTCCAACGCGACTATGCTCGGTGTAATACCGAATGAAGATGCCAGATGGAACCGGCTGAACAGCTACTATTTCAATTGTTTACAAGACGTAGATCGCAACCTTGTCGATATACTCGATGAGCTGGATGCTCTGCACATCGCCGATAACACTATCGTTATTTTCACCGCTGATCATGGCGAGCTTGGTGGTGCACACGGCCTGGTTGGGAAAGGCGCAAACGCCTATCGAGAGCAAAATAATGTGCCACTAACGGTCATGCATCCGGCATACGCGGGTAACAAGCGCTGCGCAGCAGTAACGTCCCATGTTGATATCGCGACCACATTGATCAGTCTGGCGGGCGGCGATCCCGGTTCGGCAGAGGACCTACCCGGTCGTGACATTTCCAGCTTGTTGGAGAGTCCAGAAACAGCATCTCAGAATAGCCTTCGAGACGGTGCCCTCTACAATTTCAATATGTTTGGTTTTATCGATCAGGACTTCATCGGCAATGTGGGTGATTTTCTGGCAGAAGGCGGATCGCCTGCCGATCTTCCAGCGCAGGGTTTCAAACCCAACTTGCAGAAAAGAGGGGCGATTCGTAGCGTTGGCGATGGTCAGTTCAGGTTTAGCCGCTATTTCTCACCGCTTGAACACCATATGCCCAGAACGATGGAAGAGCTGTTGGCAAATAATGATGTTGAATTGTATGACCTCGAAAATGATCCCACGGAAATGAATAACCTCGCTCAGAACATCAGCAAAAATGGTGATGCTCTGGTAATGATGAACGAGAAACTGAACCGCCTGATCGAAACCGAGGTCGGTGAAGATGTGGGCCAGATGCTCCCTTCAATGGATGGGGCAAGCTGGACCTTATCAACATCAATAGCGGATTTTAGGCCTTGATGGGCCCACAGCAACCTCACACAGAATTAGAAAAAATACTGGGAATAAAAGATGACCAAGCTGCGTAAGAACTTACTCTATATATCGATCACTCCGCTATTCGCAGTCGGCGCTACTTCTGCATTCGCCGGGGGGCTCTATGTCGGGGAATTTGGCCAGCCCAACCAGGGCGCTTCCCGCGCCGGCGCGCATGCTCTTGCGGAAGATGCCTCTACTGCTGCGCAAAACCCGGCGGGAATCATGTTTCTCGACGGTTCCGAAACTATGGTAACCGCCATTATTGTCAACTCGGAAATAGAGTTTGATCAGAATAGCCAGCTCTCCTCATCAGCCCCGGCCGTTGCAAAAGCCGATGGAACTCGCCCTGCCAGTGACGGAGGTGACGCGGGTGGTACTGCTTTCGGCGCAGCACAATTCCACGCTGATCAGATCAACGATAGATGGGGCTGGGGTGTTTCCCTGG
>CBDTVJ010000531.1:0-3147 GCA_965363655.1 uncultured Halieaceae bacterium
CCCTGACAGGCCAGGTGCAGCTCTATGCCATTGGCCTGCAGCTGCAGGTGCTCGATAGCCGAGGCTAACATCACACCTCTAGTCAGCCGGGACGAACAGTAAATGCAGGGTAACGGGGACGGCGTTGCTGATACTTTGCAGGCCAGCAATTTTCTGTAGCGCTGCGACACCGGCCTCCAGGCCAAAGTCACCGGCGTTAACCAGCACCGGGCGGGCACTGAACACTCGCAGTCGACCGTCCCCTTCGGCCACTACTATCACCGGCATGCTCAGGGCTTTCTCCTGCCCGTGCAGCGTAAGGGTAATGGGAACGTCAGCCGTTAACACACCGCCTTCTGCCGCAGCGGCAAGAAGTGCCGGTTCCAGCTGCGCAGAAATTGTTGCGGCGGGAAATTGAACGGTTTCAAACAGCAGTTCGCGCATGCGCTCATTGCGGATGGGCACCAGGGTTTCCACGCTGTCCAGGCTAATCGTCAACTGGACCTTACCCGCAGCGCCAATGTACCCCACCAGGGAGGAAAAGCTGTGTATTTCCCCCACGCTGGCATTTTTTACCGTGACGAAGTTAACCACCGAGCGGCTGTTATCGAGTTCCCACTGGGCCCACGCAGAGCCGCAGGGGAGTAACAGTAGCAGTATTAACAAAGCGCGCTGCAGCGGATTAATGCGAACCATATTCTTACTCCCTATTACGTAACGTAAAGCTGCCGCCATTATGTGAAATGCACATTCCGACAGTGCAGCGGGTAATGCGCCTGACCCGCTGACGGAGGGCAGTCACATAGCTGGAGACTTCACAAGGCCATCTGGGCCAGGTCTCCTTTTTCCTCCAACCAACTCTTGCGATCAGAGGCACGCTTCTTGGCCAGCAGCATATCCAGCATCTTGTTGGTGCCGTCGCCGGCATCCAGTACCAGGCGGACCAGGCGGCGGGTATCGGGGTCCATCGTCGTTTCGCGCAGTTGCAGGGGGTTCATCTCACCCAGGCCCTTGAAGCGCTGTACGTTGACCTTGCCCTTTTTCTTTTCCGCTTCAATACGGTCCAGCACACCCTGCTTTTCGCCCTCGTCCAGCGCGTAGAACACTTCCTTACCCACGTCGATACGGTACAGCGGAGGCATGGCCACATAAATGTGGCCGGCTGCCACCAGCGGACGGAAATGGCGCACAAACAGTGCGCAGATCAGCGTGGCGATATGCAGGCCGTCAGAATCGGCATCCGCCAGGATACAGATCTTGTGGTAGCGCAGGCCAGACAAGTCATCACTGGCCGGATCTATGCCCATGGCGATAGATATATTGTGCACTTCCTGGGAAGCGAGAATTTCCTGGGAATCGACTTCCCAGGTATTCAGTATCTTGCCGCGCAGGGGCAGGATGGCCTGGAACTCGCGGCTGCGGGCCTGCTTGGCGGAGCCTCCCGCCGAATCCCCCTCCACCAGGAACAGTTCTCCGCGGGCGGGATCCTCACCGGAGCAATCTGCCAGCTTGCCCGGCAGGGCCGGACCGGAACTGACCTTTTTGCGCGTAACCTTTTTGGCCAGGCGCAGGCGTCCCTGGGCATTGCTGATGCACATCTCCGCCAGCTTCTCTGCCTCTTCCGTGTGCTGGTGCAACCACTGGCTGAAGGCATCCTTGGCGACGCCCGACACAAACGCTGCCGCCTCACGGGATGACAGGCGTTCCTTGGTCTGGCCGGAGAACTGGGGATCGCCCAGTTTGGAAGAGAGCACATAGCAGCAGCGATCCCAGATATCATCAGGCGCGAGCTTGATGCCCCGGGGCAGCAGGCTACGCAGCTCGCAAAATTCGCGCATGGCGTCCAGCAGGCCGGTGCGCATACCGTTGACGTGGGTGCCACCCTGCGCCGTGGGAATCAAATTGACGTAGGACTCGGCCACTACCTCGCCGCCCTCGGGCAACCACTGCACGGCCCAGTCCACACCCTCATTGCTGCCGCTGAAACTACCAACAAAGGGCTCTTCAGGGAGCACCAGGTAATCAATGGTGGCGTCGGCGAGATAATCGGTCAGCCCGTCCTCGTAATACCACTCTTCGCTTTCGCCCTTTTTCTCATCCTTGAACTTGACGCGCAGGCCAGGGCACAGCACCGCCTTGGCACGCAGCACATGCTTGAGCCGCGGTACGGAGAAATTGACAGAATCGAAGTATTGGGGATCGGGCGTAAACGTCAGGGAAGTGCCGGTATTGCGCTTGCCACAGGTATCAACAATTTCCAGGTCAGTTTTCTTGTCACCACCGGCGAAGGTCATGCGGTAAACATTGCCGTCGCGACGGATCAGGATTTCCAGCGCGCTGGACAGGGCGTTGACCACCGACACACCCACTCCGTGCAGGCCGCCGCTGAACTGGTAATTCTTGTCGGAGAACTTCCCCCCCGCGTGCAGCGTGCTGAGAATCACTTCCACGCCGGGCTTACCCTGCTCGGGGTGCAGGTCCACCGGCATGCCGCGGCCGTTGTCGCCGACGGTCACCGAGCCGTCCTTGTTGAGGCTTACATCGATCTGGCTGGCGTGACCGGCCAGGGCTTCATCGACACTGTTGTCGATAACTTCCTGGGCGAGATGGTTGGGCCTGGTGGTATCGGTGTACATGCCGGGGCGCTTACGCACTGGCTCCAGCCCCGTAAGGACTTCGATGTCTTCGGCGGTATATTGGCTCATTGCTATGACTTAATATTGGGTGACTGGGGTATCGGGTTCAGGCCATTGTACATAGACCCGGGCCCAAGGCGAACGATTAGTAGCCCCCGGAATCCAGTTCAACCGTGAACTTGACATCCCACACCCGGGAAATAGCGCTCTCAATGGTACCGTCACTGTGTAAATCCAGCCAGCGATACCCCGGGGGGAGATCATCAGCCTTGAATTTCTCGCAGTTGGGGGCGAACTGTACGCAGGTAGAGGGCGATGCCATCAGCCTGATATCCCCATGGTGCTGCTCGCACTCCTGGTGTACATGCCCCCACAGTACCCCTTTCACGCCCGCATACTGGTCCAGCAAGGCAAAAAAAGGTGCCGCATCGGCAACCATCTGCTGGTCCAACCAAGTGCAGGCAATGGTCACCGGCTGGTGGTGCAGGCAAACCAGGGTGTGGAGACCGTCGTCCCGGGCGGACTGCAGAGC
>CBDTVJ010000532.1:0-3103 GCA_965363655.1 uncultured Halieaceae bacterium
GGCGTGTACCAGAAGTCCCTCTCGACTAAATTATTTGTTGAAACTTTTTACGCTATCAACGCCGCGATTCACGAGAATCGGAGGTCCAGCGATCCTCATATTATTACTTGTTCTGGCCAGCAGACAGGGGCTGTGCCCTTATTGTATACCGATTTCTTCTCATCCGGTAGAAAAACTGGGTCGTGTTACCGCTGCCAAGGCCTCTGACAGTATTTCGATGTCGATCATATGATGTCTTACTTCATCCAGACAGATCCACCCTCGGCTTTGCTTACGATGTGATGATAAGGTGCATGAGTTAGTGGAGATTCCCATATATTCATAGCCTCGGAAATGGTGCTAGAATACGAAACATGTTTTTCGAGAAAAACTTTTCAAAGTATGACCAACAAGATATTCGACTAACAATAACACCCTACATGTCGAACTAATGCAGCTAATTAGAAAATACCGAGTTCAATTACTGATATTTGGTCTGTCGTTTCTTATCTATCAATTATCTTTTTCTCTTCGCGGCGATACTATAGGCGCAGCGTACCTCACAATGAGCCTTGCACAACAAGGCAACTTTGACTTGAATGAATATGCTGAGCAATTAGTCCCTCAGGACCAGGCCGATAATGGCACGCTCCCATATTATTTGATTAAAACTGAAGATGATAAACTTGTATCTACTTTTGGGATTGGAGTAGCACTTCTTTATGCGCCGCCCTATTTGATAAAATCAATGCTATTCTCGAAAATCAATATCGATCATATGGAGGAGTTTGATCGATTTTTCAAACTTATTACGTCACTTCTGATGTCTGCACTTCTGGTAGTTGTGTACCAAATTCTACTTCTGAGGAATTGCACCATATTTCATGCTGCTATTCTGACCTGCACCTTGGGTTTCGCTACAAACCTCTGGACTATTTCTTCAACGTCACTGTGGCAACATGGCCCAAGCCAACTAATGCTTGTCTCGGCGCTATTATTTTTCTATAAAGCGCAAAAAAATCCACTTTGGGCTAGCTTGGCTGCAATACCATTATCACTAGCAGTCATCATTCGACCAACCAATTTAATAGTCGCCCTAATACTGTTCGCGTTCGTCATCATTAATCATCGTAAACAAATCCCCTTATTTATCCTGCTGACCTTCCCATTTATTTATGTGCTCGCGAATTACAATTATACTTATTTTGGAAGCATCGCAGGAAGTGGGCAATTGGAAGCGTCCGAAGCTATAGCGATGGAAAAGGTTGGCACTACAGATGTCTGGTCTGGCAACGTATTCCAAGGGATTTTCGGTATTTTGTTTAGCCCCAGTAGAGGCTTGTTTGTCTATTCACCATTTTTCCTCTTTCTTTTTTATGGAATTAAATCCAGGTTCCCAAAACCAGACCTTGATATTTACCTGATTGCATCTGCTTTAGCTATTATAATAATACAATCAAAATGGTTTGATTGGTGGGGAGGTTGGACCTTTGGCTATCGTAGCATCTTGGACATTGTTCCATTTTTAATTATTCTCCTAAGTGTGAATATTGAAAAAATATGGAAAACACGCATTCTAAAAATTACTTTCTCCGCACTGCTTTTTATCTCGTTTTGCATTCAAATTATTGGCGTGACTAAATACAACGACAAGTGGAATAAGGAAATGCAAGTTGATAAGAATCAGCATGTATTGTGGAGTATCCCGAACTCACAGCTCGCCCATTACATCACCAAAATCTATGAGGATTTACGATAAGCTCTCCGGTTTCCTTCCAGTTATTTTGCAACAGTGATTGACTGACGCTCGCAGCATGGAAGAAAATATTTTTCTTTAATAGCATCAGGTTTTCCAAGTGAGGCAAAGTCACTAAACAGATTGATAAATCCAGCATTGTGATTCTTCGCCCATTTGCGCCAGTGGAAAACATGAATGCTACCTGTCTCTGGCGAACCCCCTAGTGCATCAATTATCAGGAGGATAGCTGCTCAGCACCCGTTCGAAGTGAGGACCTGTTCGACTTACCGGGCATCCTTGCGCTCAAGCTGGCTTGGGGGAGCCATCCGGATACCTACACCCTATAACGGCGGTGTCAGCACCCCCATCGTCTTTTCGCCACCCCTCTCGGATGTTATATTAAGCATATTTGCGGACCTCTGAATTCAACTTTCTATGCGACTTGACGTGATGAAAGAGCCTTATCAGCGTAGTATGCTCGTCCGTGAAGCAGCGGCACACCAACCCCAATGATCGATCATACGGGGTGTGCTGCATTGGGTAGATTAATCACCTGGGCCCTCTGCTCGGCGTGGCTGATAGTCGCCTCTGGCGTCAATGCCGGCGAGGAGGATACCGCCAATATCGCCGACTTCTTCCCCGACGGACGCCATCGCCTCGACGTGAGTTACAGCCAGGTCGATGGGTTTGACGGCGATGTCAACCTGACGCTGCCGGCCTACACCTATTCTTTCAGCAGGCAGCTGCGGGCCAGCATTGTTGCCAGCTATGTGGAGTTGGATTTTCCCGCCAGCGAGGAATTCGGGATTGCGGAGGAAATCGATGAATCGGGCTGGGGCGACACTGTCATCGGTTTTCAATATGACCCCGGTGCGCGCCTGACATCCGGCGCCTGGGTGCCCAACACCCTGGGCTTTTCCGCCAGCCTTGTTCTGCCCACAGGTGACGAAGACAAGGGCTTGGGCGGCGACGCCTGGACGGCAGAGGTCGGTGCGGGATGGCTGCTGGACTTGCCCTTTAACTTCCTGATAATACCCTCGACGGCCTATCGGAAGTCGTTTAAAAATGGGGATTCCACCTACCGGCTGGATGAAGCCACCGTAGGCTTGGGCTTCTATTGGTTATTCCCGATTCGCGCCTGGCTCGGCATTGAGCCCTTCCTGGGCTGGGATTTCGAGCGCGATGCCGATATCGACCAGTTTCGCATCTATGCGGGCAAGTCCTTCACCAACGGCCTTGCCGTCGAGATCCAGTGGGGAAGCCAGAACCGTGTGGACGAGGGCGACGACGATGTGCTGGCTTTAAGCTTCTCCTGGCAATTTGGCCAGGCTCCGGACCCATGACACGGAGGGCGGGCCGCCCCTGACAACGGCGAAATATCTGGCC
>CBDTVJ010000533.1:0-3097 GCA_965363655.1 uncultured Halieaceae bacterium
GGCCTGCCTGATGCCTTGTTTGTGGTTGATGTAGATCACGAACGTATTGCCATTACTGAAGCCAATAAGCTTGGCATCCCGGTGATTGGTATTGTGGATACCAATAGCAACCCGGATGGTGTGGATTACATTATTCCCGGCAATGATGATGCGATTCGCGCCGTCAAGCTCTACGTGACCGCAGTGGCCGATGCTTGCCTGCAGGGTAAGATTGACTCGGGTGACGAGGCAGCTTCAGCGAAGAACGAATTTGTTGAGGAGGCCCCTGCCGAAGCTGAGGTTGCAGTAGCCGCAGACGTAGCAGTAGCTGCAGAAGTAACTGCAGAAGTAACTGCAGAGGCCGAACCAGCAGCCGTAGAGGCAGAGGTTAAGGACGAGGCTAAAGTCACGCCTGCCGCTGAGTAATAAACTCAGTTCTGGCGGCAGCTGAGTCTGGCGCCAGAGACAGAATTATCCCCCGGCGTACCCTGTCGGGGTTTTTTTTAGTTCCAAGATCCAGGTTCCTGGGGTTTTAAGAGGAGTAGTACCGATGTCTACAGCACTGGTTAAAGAATTACGTGAGCGCACTGGGCTGGGCCTGATGGAGTGCAAAAAAGCACTCGCTGCCGCCGATGGTGATGTCGATATGGCCATTGAAGAAATGCGCAAGTCCAGCGGCATGAAAGCTGCCAAGAAAGCTGGTCGTACCGCCGCTGATGGTGTTGTGGCTGCACGGGTAGCGGACGATGGCAGTTTTGCCGTGTTGGTTGAAGTTAATAGTGAAACTGATTTTGTAGCCCGTGACGAAAACTTTCTGGGTTTTGTCGGCAAGGTGGTGGACGCTGCCTTTGCAGCAAAGCAGGCAGATGTCGCAGCCGTGATGTCCGGGGAGTTGGAGTCAGCCCGCGAAGCCCTGGTGCAGAAAATTGGCGAAAATATCAGCGTGCGCCGTATCAACGTGGTTGACGCGGGTTCCGGTGTGGTCGGCGCTTACGTGCACGGTAACAGTCGAATCGCTGTGCTGGTGGAGCTGAAGGGAGGCGACCAGGACCTGGCCAAGGACGTTGCCATGCATGTCGCGGCGGTGAACCCCCAGGTTGTTTCCCCCGATGACATGCCTGCAGACGTGGTAGCAAAGGAAAAGGAAATCTTTACTGCACAGGCGCAGGATTCTGGCAAGCCCGCTGAGATCATCGAGAAAATGATTGGCGGCCGTATCAAGAAGTTCCTGGCGGAAAACAGCCTTCTGGAGCAGTCCTTTGTGAAAGACCCGGATGTCACCGTTGGCAAGCTGGTAGCGGGCGCTGATGCCCAGGTTCAGTCCTTTGTTCGCTTTGAAGTGGGCGAGGGCATTGAAGTCGAGAAAGTTGACTTTGCGGAAGAGGTTGCGGCGCAGCTTAAAGGCTAAAGCGTTTCGAAATGCTGTAAAAAAGGGGCTTCTAGCCCTTTTTTTTTGTGCTGTTAACAGGTTTGGTGGCGCTCGCGACTCTGGCTGGGCTGGAAAATTAAGCCAAAGCCACTAGGGAGATGGCGCGATGTCCTGTAAGATACCATCCAGCTTTTGGAGGGGGATTTATGCCTCAGGTGGCAGGTGATAAAAAATATAAGCGGATACTGCTTAAACTCAGCGGTGAAGCACTGACCGGTGGCGAAAGCTTCGGTATAGATCCGCGAGTTCTTGATTCCATGGCGCTGGCCATAGGTCAGTTGGTGGGCATCGGTGTGCAGGTAGGGCTGGTTATTGGCGGTGGTAACCTGTTTCGTGGCGCGGCTTTGCAGCAGGCTGGACTCGACAGGGTGACCGGAGACCATATGGGTATGCTGGCAACAGTAATGAATGCCCTGGCCATGCGTGACGCACTGGAGCGCTCCAATATAGCAACTCGCGTAATGTCGGCCATACCTATGAGTGGTGTAGTGGATCATTATGACCGCCGCAAAGCAGTCCGTGCTCTTGCTGACGGTGACGTGGTGATCTTTGCGGCGGGCACTGGCAATCCTTTTTTTACCACAGACTCCGCCGCATGTTTGCGGGGGATTGAGATCGATGCAGAGTTGGTGCTTAAGGCAACCAAGGTCGATGGCGTGTATTCAGCAGACCCGATGAAAGACCCTGATGCGAAGAAGTACGATCGCCTTGGCTACGACGAGGTGCTGGACAAGAAACTGGAGGTTATGGACTTAACCGCTATCGTGCTGTGCCGCGATCACAACATGCCCGTACGGGTTTTTGAAATGGAGAAGCAGGGGGCGCTACTCAATATTGTCAGGGGTGGCCAAGAAGGCACCCTGATTGAATAAGGTGTCCCGGGGAGGTTAACTATCATGATTGAAGATGTAAAAAGTGAAGCCGCCGAGCGCATGGAAAAGAGCCTCGAGGCGCTGGGCCATAATTTCAACAAGATCCGTACAGGGCGTGCTCACCCCAGCCTGCTGGATGGTTTGAAGGTCGAATATTATGGCTCGAAAACACCGCTTAGCCAGGTTGCCAATATTAATGTAGAAGATGCCCGCACCCTGTCGCTGACGGTCTGGGACAAGTCAATGATTCCGGATGTGGAAAAGGCTATCTACAAATCAGATTTGGGTCTGAACCCGGCTACCGCCGGTGAAGTGATAAGGATAGCAATGCCCATGTTGACCGAGGAAACCCGCAGGGGTTTTACCAAGCAGGCCAAACATGAGGCAGAGTCCGCGCGCGTATCGGTGCGCAATGCCCGTCGTGACGCCATGGGTATGCTCAAGGAACTGGTCAAGGACAAGGAGATCAGTGAAGACGATGAACGCCGTGGCCAGGACGAAGTGCAGAAGTTGACCGATGGCTTCGTTGCTAAAATTGAAAAGCTGTTGGCCGAGAAAGAAGCCGACCTGATGGAAATATAGCGACTGCCAGTGTCTAGCAGCGAGAATTCATCCGCGTCTGGAGAGGGTGTGGAACAGGTTATCCCCCGTCATGTGGCTATTATCATGGATGGCAATAACCGGTGGGCCAAGCGCAACGGTCTGTCTGGGCCATCCGGGCACCGCGCCGGGGTGGAGGCGGTTCGCGATATACTGCGGGCATGCCAGCGCAACGGGGTGGAAGTCCTGACATTGTTTGCCTTCAGCAGTGAGAACT
>CBDTVJ010000534.1:0-3084 GCA_965363655.1 uncultured Halieaceae bacterium
CAGGTGACGCAGGGACTGGCAGATGAGTACCTGCACCTGATGGCGCGCAACAATGAGCTGATGAACGTATTCGAATCCCTGTCACTGGATGTCGCCAACGTGGAAGTACTGTCGGTCCCTGTCCGCGACGTCAAACCCGAGGTACTGCGGCCCATCATGCAGGCGGCGCGACAACAAAAGCGCCTCGACGTTGATTACGTGTCCATCAATAACCCGAATCGCGAAGGCCGCATCATTGTGCCCCACACACTGGTCTATAGCGGCCTACGCTGGCATGTGCGCGCATGGTGCGAAAAGAACCTCGAATACCGGGACTTTGTCCTTAGTCGTTTTCGCGATATCCCGGACATAATGGATGACTCCGAACACGGTGTAGAAGGCGACACGGACTGGAACACGCAGGTGACAGTGCGCATCACGCCCGATCCCAGGCTGGCAATAGAGCAGCGAGAAGTGGTAGAAGTCGATTACGGCATGGAGAACGGCGCACTGGAGGTCAGGTCTCGCGCCAGACTGGTGTCCTATGTATTGAAATTGCTGCACATCGACCCCAATGAAGTAAAAGAGGACCCCACGGCGCAGCAGATTGTGCTGGAAAACCGCGACGAACTGCAGCCTTGGTTATTCGGGTGACCTCCACCCAAACTACCTGGCATGCATAATGGCAAGGGTATGGAAAATGAATGACGACATAAGTGAAGAAAATGAATTCCAGTCGGCCTACTCCGACGCTGGCTTCTGGGAGAAATTAAAGGGCTACGCCAGGACAGCGGGCCGGGAAGTAGTAGAAAAAGCCCTGCTGCTCTATTACGCGGCGCAGGAAGAAAATGCACCCGCCTGGGCCAAGGGCACTATTGTCGCCGCCCTGGGCTATTTCATAATGCCGCTGGATGCTGTTGCCGACCTGACGCCGGCAATTGGCTACACCGATGACCTGGGCGTACTGGTACTGGCCCTCGCTGCGGTAGCGACCTACGTCAACGACAACGTCCGCGAGAAAACGTCGGACAAAATGCAGCGCTGGTTTGGCCAGGAAATTCCCCCGGAGTAGCTGTAAAGATACCTTATTCTTCCCAGGAAAATACCTCATCCATTGGTAATCCGAAGACGCGGGAAATGCGGAAGGCACTTTCCAGCGAAGGCGAGTACTGCCTTTTCTCGATAGCAGCTACGGTCTGGCGTGTAACCCCGATGAGTTCGCCTAGTTCCGCCTGCGTCATTGGCCCGTGTTGCTCTCGCAACTCACGCACGTGGTTGGTGATCGGTATAAGACGCCCCATCGCTTACAGCGCAGCCCGGTAAAAATAGATCTGGAAAACGTAGTCGGCCAGTTGGCTAAACATAAGGCTCCCAAAGACACCATAGAAAAGCGTATTCCCATCATACGAAATAAGATAAAGGCCGAGAGACAGCACCACGCCGACTGCAAATACATACCCAGACAGATGACCCGCTCGATCAAAGATCTGGCGTTCTCGCTCGTCGCTGCGGGCATTGGCATCTTTAGGCGCGAAGATTGCAATGACGATGTGGCCAAGTGCGGCAACAATCACCAGAATAATCGTATAGACGACGACAACGGGTATGAGCGGTGGCGCCAGTTCGCCCAGCGAGGACGACATGGCGGCTACCTGGGCAAAATAGAACAGGCCACCGAGCAACAGGGCGACGGACATGATCCACGCGGACTTTTCCTGGAAGGGCATCTTTCAATCCTCTATGTCAAAAATACTTAACATCGAAGATTATAGAGCCCAGCGGCTAATGTCAAATATATTTAACATGGCGCTAGCAAAACAAGGTCCCGCCGCAGGCGAATATTAATTCACTTGCCAGGAATCCACTTTTTCCAGTTCATACTCCGAGCCAACTTTACCCAGGCTACCTAGGACTAAAATAGCGAAACAGCTAAAAAGGATGGTTCCACCCAGGAACAAAACCACCGTGTCACCGCTTGAAAACCACCTGCCCACTATCATTGCTGCCGGCGTCGCCACACCACCTGCCATTATTCCAACAATAAACGATGATCGGTATTGCGGCCGCAATTCTTTTTTATAAAACGTTCCACAATTTGGGCAACCAAATGATTTTTCTGGATCTCGCCAATCTTCACATAGGGCCTCGCGCAAAGAAAACTCGTGTTCACACTCCAGACATCTTGTACTCATATAATTTCCCTGTACTTGAAGGGCGCGCTGTAAGCCCGTCCCAGTGGCCTGGACTTGTTATGCGGCTTCGTTAGGCCCGGTTCAGGTTGTACTGCCACGAAGTGGTGTTCTTGATAAAGCTGTTGAGCGTAAATTACGACTCATGCGCTAGTCATTGAAAAATGATGTCTTCTTCTCAAAATTCGGACCATATACGGATTCATTCTTGTCAGTTAAATAAGCGCGATTAATACTTTCCAGGAAACCTACCTGTGATGACAGCTCCACCATTGAATGGTAGTTTTCATGCTCAAAATGCGCAACTAATGAATCACTGTCTTCCCATAATTCGTAAACCTGTATGGCAACCGGATCGCAGGGATCAGCAGCGAAGCAATACGCGTGGCAGCCTGGCTCTTGATCTCTTGTAGCCTGCTGGATGGGTATTGAGAGTTCTACCGCACGATCCCGGTCGGCGTGAGAAGCGTAGATAATTTTTGCTGTAACTATAATCATATGAATCCCGGTGATGATTGACGATTGCGGAAAGTGCTTAACGCCTCAAGAAAATGCCGCGTTGTCGTGCAAGCAACGCTTTTAGCCGCCCTCCTTGCCAAACGTGTTAAGTTTTGTCCTCAGCTCCTCTCAGTTTATATAAAGCCGAATTAACGTAGCTAAACAATAACTTACCTTGTTGATTGATGAGCTGGCTTTGAGCCGTCAATATTCCAATGCCAGGTTTCGATTTGGATAGCCTTTTCTCGATGACTTTACAGTGATTTTCTATTGTATCGCCCGCGTATGCCGGCGCATGGTTTATCATATCGGTTGTACCCAGGGAGCTAATAGCTGCCGGCACCTCTAATGAGGTATGATTCAGTTTTACTGAAATATCAAATAGATGGACCGTAGAAGCCACTAAACCGCCGTAAAA
>CBDTVJ010000535.1:0-3081 GCA_965363655.1 uncultured Halieaceae bacterium
AGGACATGTGTCCCAAGGATTTACCCCTGGCTGCGCAAATCGCCTTCCTGCGGCGCACAATGGCAACCACACGATAGCGCCAGCAGCAGCTAGTCGAGTAGGCGACTCACCGACCTGGAGACTGCAATCTTGCCCTTGTCGAAATAGGCTTCGTGGTTTTCCTCGATCCTGGGCAAATCGTAAAGGTAATTCACCATAAAGCCCGCTGACTGCTCCCGACCCTTTTGCGACAGATCCGCGCCACCATGCAGGCCGTAGAGCTGGGCACCATTACCCAGGTGAAAACGCGCCACCGGGTTCTTCGGTAACTGGCCCGACTTCACCTTCAGCAAATAATAAGCGCACATCTTACGCAGGGCGTCAAAGACTTCCGCATCGACCACCTTGCCGACCGGTTCGCGCACCCGGTCTACCAACGCTTCAGGCAGGAGCTTTTCCAGCTCGCAATCGCGCAACCACTGTCGAAACCCCGGCACCGGCGACAGGGTGACAAACGTTTTTAGAGTGGGAATTTCCTTGCGCAGCTCCTCCACCACATTCTTGATAAGAAAATTGCCAAAGGAAACACCCGCCAGGCCAGGATGACAGTTACTGATGGAGTAGAACACTACCGTGTTCAGGTGCTCATCCAGGGGGGCTTCACGCTCCAGTACCAGCAGGGGTTCCATAGCCTCGGGAACCTCTTTGGTCAGCGCGATTTCTACAAAAACCAGCGGGTCGTTCTCCAATGCAGGATGAAAGAACGCAAAGCAACGACGATCTTCACGCAGTCGGTTGCGCAGGTCGTCCCAGCCATTAATTTCATGCACCGCCTCATAATCGATGATTTTTTCCAATACCGATGCGGGCGATGACCAGTCAATACGTCGCAGCTCCAGGAAACCCTTGTTAAACCAGGAAATGAACAGATGCCGCAGATCCGAATCAACACCCCGCAGATCCGGGTTGGATGGCAGTGCGCGCAACAAATCGCCACGCATGGCGACCAGGGTGCTGGTCCCCTCCGGCGCCATGTTGATGCGCCGAAACAGTTTTTGCCGTGGCGCCTCTACCGCGTGTTTAATCGACCAGAGATTCTCCAGCGCTGCGTCTTCACGGTAGCGGTCAACAGCCTCCAGGATCGCGGTGGTATCAACTTCAAAGTCGCTGGCCAGCCTGGAGAAAAAATCCATTCGCTCAGGCTCGGGCAATTGCTGGTAACCAGACACGATTTCTGCTGCCAGTGCCAGGCCAGAAGCTTCACCCCGGTGTTCCAGCAGGTCCTCGCACAGGGCGACCAGGGCGGCCGCAGATTGCGGCGGCGCAGATTGGGTGTTACGCCGTTTTGCCAGCAGTTCGCGCCCGACATCCAGCGCTGAACTGAGCGTTCGCCCCAGGGTAACCATGGTGCCTGAAGAGCTCTCCTTAACGGACTCTTCAGGAGCCTGTGAATCAATCTGTTCTTCCGCCATATCGTCTACCCACTATTGTCCTGTCGCATTGCTACTGTTCTCACACCCGGCAAGCGGCACTAATGACCCCGCGCCTTGATATAGGCTTCTCTTGTCCGTATACACTCAGGGTCCAACAGGCCGGAAATCAGGCTGTCAGCATCGCCTGCGGAGCGCATCGTACCCACCATCTGCGCAGTTACCGCATTCACCTGCGCCTTGGTCAATGCCGTTGGCATGGCGGGCTTGGCAGCGACCTGCGCCGCCAGCGAGCGCACTTCCTCATCCAGCTCGCTGTCAGGAACGACGCGATTGATAAACCCGGCAGCGCTCGCCTCTGCGGCGTGGAACTCGCGACAAGTGATCACCAGTTCCTTGGTCAAGGCCGGACCGATTTCCCGAACCAGGCGAGGAATACCTCCCCAGGCCAGCGGGATACCGAGGTCAACCTCGGGAATAGAAAAACGCGCATCGTCTGCGGCTACCCGTAGATCGCAGGCCGCGGCAAGCACCAGCCCGCCACCTACGCACCAACCCTGGATGCGGGCGACTGTAATTGCTCGCATATTTTCCACGGAATCTGCCATCAGCCTGCCCGCGTCTGCGGCATTGCGAACATCGTCGCTACCCACATCCGGGAAACTGTCCAGGTCGGCGCCAGCGGAAAATGCCCTGCCCCTGCCACCCACAATAACGGCACGCACCTCGGGCTGCTCATCAAACCAGCGAGCGGCCAGAGCGAGCTCTTTGAGGGCGGTAATGGAAAGCGCGTTGAGTCGTTCGGGCCGGTTGAGCCAGAGCTCACCGACTGCACCGTTTGCTGCAACTTCCAGTGTTTCAAACATGCACGCTATCCCATTACCGTTGTCGTTCAATGCGCCGCATTGCGCTATGCCACCCTGCCCGAACCGCGGAACCGAGCATAGAAACGTATACGACCGTCTGGCCCTACTATATGGGAAATACACCTTTGCTGTCTGGCGCAGGTGAAATCCTGCACAAAAAAAATCGCTATAACTGTGCGCCAGGTAACACTTCGATAGACCAAGCTGGCAATAGCCCTATTGCGGATACCTGATCAAGTCACTTGAAATGAATGCCCTGAAGGCGTCAAATGACTATTCACGTGTCCACTGCAACTTCAAGAGTTATCGCACTATGAATTCTCTAGCTCGCCTTATCGCCCTGACGCTATGCATGCTCCTGTTGCAGGCATGCGCTCAATACGAAAACAAGCGCGGTGTCGACGTCACCTGGCAAGCAAGCGTCACCGAGCAACTGGTCGAGGGCAAGAGCACACGTGGTGACGTGTTGACCCTGTTGGGCCCACCTTCCCAGGTGATATCCCTGGATGATGAGACAGCCCTTTACTATCTGTTCGAGCACTCAAAGGGCGAGGGGCTGATACTCATTATTTACAACCGTATGCGTATCGATACCCGCTTTGACAGAGCGGTGTTTTTCTTTGATAACAACGATGTACTGACAGAATACTCAACCCGCATCCATACCTCTGATGACGGCTAACATCGCACGCCTGTGCTGCCTGCTACTGGCATGCTGGCAACTGGTGGGCTGCTCCCAGTGGCGATATGACCTGGGCACGCCGCTGTACTGCATCGAACTGCCCCGACCGCAAGACAATATTTCC
>CBDTVJ010000536.1:0-3068 GCA_965363655.1 uncultured Halieaceae bacterium
GCGCTGTTTCAACAGGCCATGCACGGGGACAGTAATTCTATCGGCAACCAGATGGTGGGAGACTGGCTGGAAAAGCTATTCAACCAGGGCATGCAGAGCCTGGAAGAAGTCGGGGCACCAGGGCTGGGTGTGCCTGAACCGGGAAGCGCCAACCCGCGTAACGCCAATGAACAGGACAGGGCCACACTGGCGATCAACCTGATCGCAATGTTCAACCTGACCACAGGTTACTTTCTGTCACAACGGGCCTTTGCCTCACTGGCAGAGGGAGAACTGGTTAACCCGGAAAACATTGCCAGGCAAAAGCGCCTGCTGCACAAAGTTATCCGGGCCATGTTGATAAGCTAGCTTCCATCGATACGGCAATGCACAACCCGCACTGCGCCGAATACCACCTGGTGAAATAGCCGCTTGCCATTTGTGAGACGAAACGGAATAATCCCCAGCTTCAATTTTGCCGCCCTTAGCTCAGCTGGATAGAGCGTCCCCCTCCTAAGGGGAAGGTCTCAGGTTCGACTCCTGAAGGGCGGACCATAACTATCAATGACTTACGAAAGTTAATCTCCCCATACGCGACCCTGTAAGGCACTGGTAAGGCGTTTACGCCTCGCAAATCTTCCGCTTTCGCCTGCGATCTCAAAGCGCCACCGAAACCCGCTCGACCCTTATGTCCATGCGTACTAGATCCACTGGATCGCCGAATTGCGTGTATATCGCCACGTCAGTGGCATCCCGGCCGTAAGCGATAGCCACACGTCCGCCGTGCCGGTCGTTTTGTGTCGGGTCGAATGTATACCATCGTCCTCCTACATATGCCTCAAACCAAGCGTGAAGATCCATCGGCACAAGCCCCTCAAGATAGCCAACAACCATGCGAGCCGGAATCGAAAGCGCTCGACAACAGGCGATACCTAAATGGGCCATATCCCTGCAGACAGCCTGTGACTTTTCATTGACCTCGGAGGCACTGATAATCTGCAGGCCGCTCCCAGGTGCGTATTGTAGTGTCTGGCAAATGTAATCAACGATTGCAGTGCACTGGTCGTACCCTGGAGCCCGCCCTGCAACGAGCGATTGCGCCAGCTGAGTGAAGCGATCGGATTCGCAAAACCGACTTGGCAGCAGGAACGGCAGGGTCTCTTCAGGTAAATTCTGCACTTCAATAAAAGGTGCCCCGGGCGCTATATCGAAGGCCTCGGCGCATTCGATATTTACCGACGTGTGGACGGAAAATGGTCCGGCTGGCGCCACCAGCCGCTGACACAGATTGCCGAATGGGTCAGTGAATTCGACCGCCATTACGGTAGGTGACAATTCATACTGCTCGCGGGCTACCCACTGTTGTCGTCCACTGCGAGGGCGCAGCATGAGTAAGAACGGAGTGGCGACCGGAATGTTGAATTCAAGAAAACAAGACGCATGTAACCACATGGAAGATCCTGATTAATGTACGTTAAAGGAATTCTGATTTCTAATCTGCCTCAAAATAGCAGTGCCGAATAGCTCAATATAGAGCCTTTTTCAGTTGAGAAACTGAATTCTGGCTTTTCATCAACTTTGAGTCCTTAGCTGGCGTTCACGGTATCACAGGACCAACGGCGCCTAACAGCGGAAGTGCCTTGCCACTATCAAACTCCAGTCGATAATTCCATGCCAAACTTTGCAATTTCGTAATCTTAGTCTAATCTGCAGAAAACAAGAATAGAAAATCGTCAGGGGCATCGGGGAAAATCCCAATATTTGGGGGAGGTCGATTGTGCTTGAGGAAGAAACCCAGAACTCGCTGCAGGGGCGCATCAATGATTACCTGTGCGGCAAGCCCAAAGAATATTCTGTTGAGGAATCCGAGGAGGAGGTGGCTAAGGCTATCTTCGACTGTTTGAAAAAAGCAGAGGAGGATCTAGAGGCCGCCCAAGACCGTGTTAAACGTCTGAGGTGGCAACTATTGAAGGCCAAAGAGTAGAACACGCAGAATTGGCCTTGTTAACGTCAATAGAGGACGACTTCAGCGGTGAACAAGGGGCTCTGACCCCTTAACTCGCTCTAATTAAAATAGACTACCCGTGAGATTTTTGCAGCTCTCTTAAGGCGCTACGGATTCGAAGGTTATTGGCGAAAAGCTACTTATTTAGGGGAGTACCAAATTGGTGAGGTATAGGCTCGTTCTTGACCCACCAGTTCTGCTGCCTCTGGAATTTTAGCCCCAAGTCGTACTTTGTCGTAAACAACCCAACGCGGAGTTGGTATCTCTAACACGCGGACATAATAGAATGCTGATTCGTTACGATCAAAATCCGGGTCAGTCCAAACTGTCGCTAACTGAGCATCACCAATGCTATTGCTCCACGTAGCGGTTTCAAGGTCCACCGTGTTGCCTACGGCTTCCTTGCAGCGTCCATCTTTGCCAATTTTACGGCCGTCAGAAACTGCAATGTCATAGACTTTCTCGTGAAGCATACCTTTCTTGTCCATCCATCCCTTTACGATTTGGACTCTGTCCAGGTTGGCGCTTTGAGGATCGCGAAGCGCAGAGACTATAAAACTCGGTGCTTTTTTGCCATCGGTCTTTGTAAGGTCTCCTCCCATGGGCACGCCTTTTTTATAACCTATTGAAGCCAGGTTATTAGCGTATACGTCGCTCTCTGTAAAATCCCAGCCGCCAAAAACCCGTACCGTCATTCTTGGGCCGGTGGTGCCATAGGTTTCGCGTCGTTCCATCGCATCAAATAATGCTGCTCGGGTGTTTTCATGAGCCCAGATGCCTGTGTAACCTGAGGCTACCAGCTTATAGCCTTCAAACGTCCCTAACTCTGATGAAACAAAGGGGTGGTTGACTCTTTCAGCAGACGGCTCAACGCTGGGAGATTTGCCGAAAAAGTTATCCTCCTCAGCAGTTACCAATGAAGTGTGGCTATCGGTTGCTCCGCCAAACCCAAACTTGTACGGGTTGTAGCCCAATTTGGCTTCTAGTGCCAAGCCCTGCTTAAGAGCTTCACGAGCGTACTCACCTTTAAGCATCTCTGGTTTCTTCAGCTGAGAAATATCCAGATTGCCCACATCCCAGGTTT
>CBDTVJ010000537.1:0-3064 GCA_965363655.1 uncultured Halieaceae bacterium
TATCACACAGTTTCTGAGAGAAAGAGATCAATATGGAGGTCGATTTTGGTATTCCTGTTAACCGAGAAATCTGAGGAACCCGGCCACGAAATCAGCCGCCCTCGCTAACCCTTTTACCCCAAGCACTTATACGCACAAAAAAAGCAGACCTTCTGGCCTGCCGATTTAGAGCAAAATTTCCGCAAAAAAAGAGTGGCTCCCCGGGTTGGACGCTAAACGTGAATTTTTACTAAGAATTTTAGCGGGACCTTGCCATATTCCCGGCTTCGGGATCAGGCACATTCGGAATGTCGGAAATAGGCAGGCAAGTTCAGCCCATCTTGACGGGTGAATGTACAATCTGATAATCTTCAGCACGTGTTCGCTTCTCTGGTCTGATGGATTAACTCAACAGCAAACGAGATCGTTCCCCGGTCAGCGGAGCACGCTACTTTGTTTTGTCTTCAGTTTGAGAGGTGCTCGGCGATTGTTATTCGAGGTGAGAACTCCATGCCCCTTTTATACCTACTCTCAGGGATCGGGCCAAAGCTAGGAAGGGCATGAGGAAAAGAATCGTCATCGGCCTCGTTCTCGCCCTGCTCTATGCCACCTTTGTCCTGCTGATTCCTCACCACACCCCACGCTTGATCGGTCTGGAATCCGATCTGACCATGATGTACATCAACGGCGCCGCAGCGGTCGACAACATGTTTGCCGGCCAAGGGTCCCGCCGCCAGCTGGACTTGCTCTGGCCCGATATCAATCCATTCACGGCCCACGGCCTCGGCTATCCAATAGTGCTCTGGATGTTCTCTAGGCCATTCAGCGATCCCGTGCCGGCCTGGTCTTACTTTACTGCCTCCAAGCTGGTGTCGGTCCTGGCCGCAATGGCGGTGATCGTGCTGACGGTTCTTTGGCTGGGCTGGTTCCCAGGTTGTATCGCCGTGGTGTCGCTGGCAACGAGTCCGCTGTTCTTCCTGCTCAGCTATTCGGGCTGCACTGACCTCTTTGTGGTTGCATTGCTGCTTTGGGCGGCCTACTGCCTCTTCAGACGGCGACTAATGGTGGCGGGATTGCTCTATGCTCTGGCAATCATCTCGAGGTATGAATATCTCATCCTGCTACCATTCGCAGCCTGGTTGATAGTGATGAACCCGACCCCGAAAGAAGCATTGGCGACTGCAGAGGATTCCCAGGTTGCCGATTCCGGCCTGCGATCCCGCCTGATGCTGGCCGGACGCACCCTCGCGAGCTTTTTAATTCCGGTCCTGGTGTTGCTGGCCGCCAACTTCCATATCGTGGGTATGCCAATCTCCAATCGAGGGAACCTCGCCATACATTTCCTGGAGGAAGTACAGTACGGGTATCAGCTCACCGAAACCGTGATGGAAAAGTACCCCAGCTATTGGTCCATTCTCAGCGCCGATCCCGGGCGGACGTTCAATATCTTAACCCGCGATCTCTGGAAAACTACTGTGGACCTGGTTACCGCTCAAGTGGTACCAGTGCTATTTGTGGGCGCGGTCTTCTGTCTTTTCCGTCGTAGGGACAACAGAGCCTGGATACTTTTCGCTGCACTGTCGGCACATTACCTCGCCCTCAATGTCTTCATGAGTCAATCCGTAAATGAACGCTTCTTCATCCTCGAGATCATTGTCCTGACATTGCTGGGCAGCAGTGTGTTCCGGCATGTCAGGCGTTGGTATCTACTGGCTTTGATTCCCTTCCTCGTTATCGAACTGCAGCAGCTTGGCCAGGAAATCAACACGCAGACTCATCGCAATACGGACAGTTATCTGGTCTTAAGGGATGCGTTGAGTACGGACAAGACCATCTTCAGCATGCGCCCCCAATTGGCCTTCGTGGCAGGCACGCACTGGCGATTATGGAAACCGGGGACCGAGAAAATTCACCAATATTGTGTGGAAAACAAAATCGATTTCTTGCTCTGGTCCAGTCAGGAGGTTTTTCACCTGCGGGAATTCCGGGGCAAGTTCAGCTCCACGCGCGCCGCCCTTCCGGAGTTCTCGACCGTTCTGGCCGACAGCAACATCGGCATCCTGTTCAGGGTCAACCGGTGACCTTGCCCCCAACAACAGATCCAAGTCAAGAGATAGGCTTACTTCCTCGAATAGGACCGCCGCTGTTTCAGGAATCTCTCCGGCGAAAAAACTCCCTGTGCCTCCTGTTTATTCATCCGGCCTGATACTTAAGGAGTTACGCGATCGGGCCGAAACAGCCCATTATGCTAAATGTCCTCATCCGGTTCATGATCTCGCTGTTCAGATCTCGCCAGGCCCTGGTTCTCGAGAACGCGGCCCTCCGTCACCAGATCGAGGTCCTTCAGCGCAATTCTTTCAGACCAGCTCTCCGCTGGCAAGACCGCGCCTTCTGGGATGTCCTCAGCTACATCTGGCCTGGCTGGCGCAGATCCCTCTACATCGTCCAACCCGAAACCGTGGTCCGCTGGCATCGCCAGAGCTTCCGCTTCTATTGGAAATGGAAGAGTCGCTACCGATGGCCAGGAAGGCCGAGAGTCTCCCGTGATTTGCGAGATCTGATCCGCCAAATATCTACGGCTAATCCGCTATGGGGAGCACCTCGTATCCATGGTGAATTGTTCAAGCTCGGTATCGATGTCAGTCAGGCCACAGTATCGAAATACATGGTCAAACCAGAGCATCGGCCCTCGCAATCATGGCACACTTTTCTAATCAATCATGCTGCAGACATCGTCTCAATCGATTTTTTCACCCTCCCGACAGCGAGATTCCGAGTGCTATACGTCTTCTTGGTGCTCGATAACGCCAGACGGAAGATCATCCACTTCAACGTGACAACCAACCCAACTGCGGCATGGACGGGCCAGCAAATCGCCGAGGCCTTTCCCTGGAATACTGCACCGAAGTTTATGATCCGAGATCGAGACAGGATCTACGGGTTCGACTTCACGCGCCGGGTCTCTTCTCTAGGCATCAAGCAGATCCCAACAGCGCGTCGTTCACCTTGGCAGAACCCATACGTCGAGCGGGAGATCGGGTCGATTAAGTCGGAGCCGGTGCTTGGCGGCTTGCATCATCGTTAC
>CBDTVJ010000538.1:0-3037 GCA_965363655.1 uncultured Halieaceae bacterium
GTTTCCAGATGCCAGGTTGGACCAGAAAGCGTTCTGGCTGTTATCCGGTCAACGGATGCCAGTGGTGAAGGCCGTGAAAGAGCCATCGGTTATGGAGAACTACCCGGATAGCGGATTTGTTTATTGGAGAAATTGTGTCGCTGACAGCGAGCTGCTGTTGCGGACAGGTGTGGCACCGGGGGCTCACTTTATTCAAGGCCATATGCATGCCGATATTCTCAGCCTGTATTGGCGAGTGGGAGAGGTTGAGCTGCTGGCATCATCCGGTACGTACAGCTACAAGTTCGAGCCGGAGGAAGAGGGTAATTATCGGGACTACTTTTGCGGGCCTTTCTCCCATAGTGCCGTGCTTATCGACAACCAGAACCCTCTTGGGGCTTTGCAGCAGGGTTTTCGCAGGGGGGACAATGGCCTGCGGGTTTCGTCTCAAGTCTATGGAGATATGTCTGTCGCCACATTCTGCCTGAGTAAAGTTGATTCCGGCAATTGTTACGACGGCTTCAGGAGGGGAATACTACAGTTGGCCAGTGGCGACAGTATTGTTCTGGATATCTTCACGGAAATGCAAAGTGCCTTGCAGGTATCCACGGGGTGGCATTTTGATGAGTTACTGCATGTCACTGCTGAGGATGGCGTGCTTGAGCTTAGTAGTGGCAATGAGAATGTTGCTCGAATAGTGTCCGCGCAGGAAGCGAGTGCAGTCTTGCATAAAGGCGAAGTGTCTCCCTTGCTCGGTTGGCAATCCAGCAGCTACGGCGTCAAATCTGCTACGTACTATGCCCGTTATCTTCATCCACCGGGAACGCGGCTCGCTGTCTATGCCTTGACGTCCAGCAGTGGCATTATTGCATGCGAATTGGACGATATTTTGAGCAGTAATGAGCGTGTGGTGGTCAAACTGCGTTACCAATCAGCTGTGGATGTTGTCTATATCAATTTGGGTGAGTCGGCTCCTGTATGCAACATCGATGGCTTTAACTTCGTATTCAGGGTGGCTGTACATAGCCAACGCGATGATGGCAGCGATAGCATCCTGGCGGTTGATTGTGCTTTTACACAGGCTGGGGCGCACATAGAGGGGAGCTATTCACCGGGAGAAAATCTGCTGCTTGAAAAGACAGCAGATTCAAGCAGTTGGGTGAAGGCCGAACTCCAGGTCCGCTAGCCTGGAGCGGGATTCAGCGGCAGCTTGTACCAGGTTCCAATCATCCTCATAGAGAGAATCTATGGCCTCGCTCACCTCCGGTGCAATGATCGGCCGACTGGGGGCGAACTGTAGCCAGTTCTGGCAGATGCTGCGTGGATCCATTTTTAGCCTTACCAGCCTTTGGTGGTAGAGAGGGAGCCGGCCCTGGGGGTTGAGTTCAGAGCGGCTGTACCTGTTCAAAAAGCGTAACAGAATTGCCGGGTGGTACTTGACGCTCTGATTGTACTTTTTATTCTTTATTTGGGATTTAGCCGGGGCTGTGCCACCGATAAAATCTTGCATATCACCCAGCAGCGCTTCTATATCCCGGTGCAGCTCCTCCTGGAAAAAGACGAAAGGGCTACGACCGAAATAGCGCTGGACAGCGTCAACTTTCAGCGCAAATCGAAAATCGTCAATCTTCATATAACCCGTATCATTCTGGGGGTCGAAGTATTGCTCAAACGGTAGATAGCCGCCCCGCTGTAAGTACTGACAGTAAGAGGAGGCGATATATTTGGCGTGCCTACGGAAACTCAACATGATCCTGGCATTAGGAAACAGCTGTGCCAGCCTCGCGATGGAAAGCTCGCGTACGTCGTGATGAGCCCAGTTCTGCCCTGACAGGCCTTCCCGGGATAGCAGCACCGGCTTGTCCCGGCTGCAGCGCAAAATGAGTTCGAGTTTGTCAGTATGAATATACTGAATGCCCTTCCACAGTGGAAAGACTGCATTCTGGACAAAGGTAGTGCCGGTTTTTTGCACGCCGATGTGCAGAATGAGATTGCTATACTCTGTGCTATCCAACTTGATCATTCGATATAAACCAGGCAATTCGGGTTGATCATTGAGGTGTTGTAACCTGCAGTTCCCGATATGAGTAAACCCAAATGCGCATTATATTCCGTTTGTCAAAAATATACTGATTGCTTTATTGGTAACGAGAAATGAAGCACATTTTCGGCGGTTAAAGTGTATACCTGCGCTGTGAAAGAAGATAATTGGCATGGCCTTTATGTGAGTATAGTACTATTGCCCAGTGCCAACTGGCCAGTGATGGAGCCTGATGGAAGATAATATTTACAAGACCTTTTTTCGAGGTGTTGCCTGGAGCGCTTCAATGCGCTGGGTAATGCGTGGAATAGGTTTCATCAACATCATTATTCTGGCCCGTCTGTTGTCTCCGGAAGCGTTTGGTGTTGTTGCTATGGCAACTATCTTTATCGGCTTTATCACAAGCTTTACCCAGATGGGTGCACAACAGTTATTGATCAGGGAACAGGAGATTAATCCCGCAATGATTAATACCGCCTGGACGATTCTGGTTCTGCAAGGTGTGCTCGTCGCTTTGGTTCTTCTCGCTATCAGTCCTCTGGCGGCCAGCTATTTTGGCGAAGAGCGTCTGGTCGCCATAATATTTGTACTTTCACTGTCCTCTATCGTTGACGGATTTTTCAATATTGGCATCACACTTGCCAGGAAAGAACTGGATTTCGCGCTGGACTTCAGGGCCAGTGTTTATACGCGCCTGTCTTCCTTCTTCGTAACGCTGCTTCTGGTGGTGTTACTGAGAGACTACTGGGCGCTGGTCTATGGCCGATTGCTCGGCTCAATGATGGGTGTGTCTATCAGCTACATCATACATCCTTACCGACCCAGGTTTTGCCTTGAGTACTATCGCAAGTTCCTTACTTACTCTTATGCGATCATTCCATTGAAGATAGCGAGGTACTTGAACGAAAAACTGGATGCAATAGTAGTAGGGGGTTTTGCCAGCGCAGCCACTCTGGGCATATACAATATCGCGGGTGACCTGGCGAAAATGTTTACCAATGAAATTGCCGCCCCATT
>CBDTVJ010000539.1:0-3036 GCA_965363655.1 uncultured Halieaceae bacterium
ACCACTATTTCTATATCTCCAGGTAACTGGCCACCAGGGCGCGATGATCGCGCATATGACGACTCGCAGATTTGGCATCTTTATTCTTGATATCACGGATGATGCGTTCGTGGCTGCGCACCAGCAGGGTCTTGTTATTGATCAATCGCTTGAGCTGCTTTGCCTGGGTAGGCCGGAAAAGGGTTGAATTGATCAGGATATCGATATACAGGCTAAGCACCCGGTTGCCGCTGGCACGGCAGATTGCGCTGTGCAGTTTTGACGCTGCGGCAACAAACTCCTCAGAAGTCTCGACCTCGGATTCTGTCGCCAGTGCTGCCTCCAACTCCGCAATCTGCTCATCAGTCGCGCGTTTGGCCGCCAGTTCTGCGGCAAAAGTGTCCAGGGCAATGCGTGCCTCGTAAATCTGGTCGAAGGGAAGCTTGGCCTGCTCCAGGAACTGGGCTGCCGCTTCAATGGTGTTACTGGGATTGGCCCGAGAGACGATTAAGCCTCCATCACGGCCCTTGCGGCTCTGGGAAACGCCTATCAATTCCAATATCCTGGAGGCCTCCCGGAAGATGGAGCGGCTCACGCCGTACTTTTTAATCAGTTCCACTTCTGAGCCAAAGCGATCGCCAACCTCCAGGCCCTGCTCTCCGATATCCTGCTTGATCTGGTACATAAGCCCCTGGCCAGATTTACTGTGACCGGAGTCAAACCACTGTGGATAGATGTTGCGCTGTTGTGGGTCCAGGTGTTTTTTTGACGCCATCACATCTTCCATTAGCTTGATGTAAGCCTCGACTTGCCTTATTGCCTTGCTCTCCTCGTTGGCGATGATGGCGCTGACCATGCGCTTGAGGATTTTCTGGCCCTTCAGGCGACTTTTCTCCAGAATCTCCCCGGACAGGCTCGCAAGATCGGCGAAATCAATAGCGACATAATCCAGCGGCGCGATGAACAGGGACAGGACGGTATTGCCGCTGACCCGGCCAATCTCATGAATCAGTCGAAGATGTGCGAAGATCTCATCAACAACATTCTCGGTTGGTTTGAGTGCCTCTGCGAGTAATTGCTGCAGGCTAGGTACAACCTCGTCGGTGAGCCTCATTGTAGCCAGTCGAACCGAGAGTCGCTGAAGCCGCTGTCGTGCCTCGATGACTTCGGCGAAGGATACGTCTGTCAGGTCAAAGTAATCACGGAGAATGTTGATGATCGCAGTCTGTGATGGCTTGGCAACCACAAGGCCGCCACTGGGACCGCGCGTGGTTTTGGCCAGGCCCTGCCACTCCAGCACGCGTATTGCTTCGCGGAAGGTATCGCGGCTAATGCTGTAACGCTTCATCAACTCCGGCTCGCGACCTAGAAAGTCACCCTCCTGTAGCCCCTCATCGATAATATCCCGCGCAATCTGGCCTGCGATTTCGTATGAAAGCTTCTGCTTGACTGGTTTAAGTATAGCGGTCATGGGCTCCTGGGAACGCCTGGATTTAGAATTTAGTACATGTTTGTTTTTCGACATCATATTGAATCTATTATAGTATACCAAATAACTAAACGTACTTGTAAGCTGGGATTATAGGAGCCAATAGATGACTCGGACATTACCGGTGGTGAATGAGGATGAAGTGCTGTTCTGGAAAGGCGGTGCAGACGGCAAGCTTCATTTTCCCCAATGCAGGCAATGCCAATACATTGTGCACCCGCCAGCACCTGTGTGTCCACAATGCTACGGGCGAGAGCTTGGAGAGACCACGGTGTCGGGGGAGGGCACGGTCGCCACCTTTACTATCAACTACCAACCATGGGTGCCTGATATGCAGGTACCGTTCACCATAGCGATCGTTGCGCTGAACGAGCAGGACGATCTGCGTCTGATGACCAACATCGTGAACATACTACCTGAAAAGGTCGAGATCGGGATGCGGGTCAGCGTGGTGTTTGAAGCGTGCGAAGAGGCCATATACCTGCCACTGTTTGAACCACTTAAGGCATCCGTATGATCGTTGGTGAGAAGATGACTGCGATTACGGGCAGTGCCCAGTCTGCGGTGGGTCGGCGACTCGGGCGTAGCGGCCTGGATCTCGCCGTGGAGGCTTGTTTGGCGGCAATCGCTGACGCTGGATTGGAGGTGAAGGATATCGACGGTCTGTCTACCTGGCCCGGATTTGCCGAGCAGCCGCCGGGGTTTTCTCCGGTCGGGGCGCCAGAATTGAAGGAAGCGCTGCGCCTCAAGCTGAATTGGCACGCCGGTGTCTCGGAAGCGCCGGGCCAGTTCGGCAGCATCTTCAACGCCGTCGGTGCAATCACTGCCGGATTCTGCCGTCACGTTCTGTGCTTCCGCGTCTTAACTGAGTCTTCGTCGGCGGGCAAAGCCAGTGTCATGGGGCAGGGCGAGCGCGTCGATGGCTGGTCTAAATACATGGTGCCCTTCAATGCATTGTCGGCCGCCAACTGGACAGCGCTATTCGCGCAGAAGCATTTCGATCGCTACGGCACCACGCGGGAGCAGCTCGCCCAGATAGCCATCAATGGGCGCAAGAACGCGGCGCTGTATCCCAACGCAATTTACCGGGACCCCCTGAGTCTGGACGAGTACATGGAGTCTCGAATGATTTCCTCTCCCCTGTGTCTCTATGATTGTGACGTTCCTGTCGACGGGGCAACGGCGGTCATTGTGTCCCATATCGATGCTGCGGCTGACCTGCGGCGCCCGCCACTGCGCATTGAAGCTATCGGTTCGGCACATAACAGTCGCTACTCCTGGTTCCAGTTTGACGACCTTGCCACGCAGGCATTACGGGATGCCGCGCAAATGATGTGGCAGCGCACGGACCTGAAGCCAGCGGACGTCGATGTTGCCGAACTGTACGACGGGTTCAGCTTTATCTGCCTGGATTGGCTGGAGCAATTGGGTTTCTGCCCGGTGGGAGAGGGTGGTCGATTTATTGAAGGCGGTAAGCGCATTGCGCTGGACGGTGAGCTTCCCCTCAACACCAATGGCGGACACCTGTCTGCTGGCCGTACTCATGGCTTTGGTCTTTTACACGAGGC
>CBDTVJ010000540.1:0-3016 GCA_965363655.1 uncultured Halieaceae bacterium
CGACCTGTTCGACAATGACGCCCTGCGTTACCTGCTCAGTTACGACACCGTGATGGGGCCCTTCGGCAAGAGCCTGAAGTTGGAGGATGATCATTTCGTTACGCAAAACACCCGGTCCAAGATGCTGAACGAGCGCAATCCCGCTGCATTGCCCTGGGCAGAGCTCGGGGTTGATGCGGTGGTGGAGGCCACCGGTGTGTTTCGCAAGCGCGAGCAGCTGGAACAGCATTTGGAGGCGGGTGCCGGTCGCGTCGTGCTGACGGTGCCGGCCAAGGATCCGATAGATTACACGGTGGTTCTTGGCGTCAACGAAGATGGACTCAATGAGGGGCATCGCATTATTTCCGCTGCCAGTTGCACCACCAACTGCCTGGCTCCCATGGCACGCGTGCTGGACGAATCCTTCGGTATTGAGGAAGGCGTCATCAACACCGTGCATGCCTATACCAACGATCAGCGCCTGGCAGACGTTCCTCACACTGACTGGCGGCGCAGCCGGGCGGCGGCGGAAAATATCATTCCCACCTCCACCGGGGCGGCGAAGGCGGTGGGTGAGGTGCTGCCACAACTAAAGGGCAAGCTGCACGGCATAGCCGCCCGTGTGCCCGTGCCGGACGGATCGGTGGTGGACCTGTTTGTGAAGCTTGGCAAACGCGTCACGGTGGACGATGTCAACGCTGTGGTGCGAGCAGCGTCGGAGTCACAGCGACTCAGCGGCATCCTGCAGTATAGCGATCTACCCATTGTCTCCACCGATATTATCGGCAACTCCCACTCCTCGATTTACGATGCGGGTTTTACCGGGGTTACGGCTGATCGGTATTTGCGTGTGCTGAACTGGTACGACAACGAGTGGGGCTATTCCTGTCGGGTTTGTGACCTGCTGGCTCTCATCAATAACTGGTAAGCGCGGTAGCTGTTGGCCGCGGCTTGCGGCTTTACTCCGGATGCTGATCTACTTAGGGGCCTGTACTGGCCCCATGTACTTGCGAAGTGACTTGACCTGACTAAGCTGCCTCCGTGAGAATGGGTGCCCTATGTACCTGTCTGACTGGTATGAGTTGCACCAGTTGCCGCTAATTGTGGCAGGCTCAATCCAGGCACCCAACCCAGGCTTCCCACCCAAGGTTTCCCCTTATGCAAAGAGTTACCAAGATCGTTTTCCTGCTGTCATTCCTGTTGGTCGGTGGCTCCTCTGCCTGGGCCAATAGCTATAGCGAAGCTATTACCTCTTTCAGTAATGCCGGCGAGAGCGGTGAGTTTTTCAAAACCGCCTATGGCTATGCGTTGTTCCCCACGATCGGTAAGGGCGGGATGTTTATCGGCGGCGCCTACGGCAGCGGGCGGGTTTTTGTGAATGCCAAACATGTGGGTAATTCTACGCTGGCGCAGCTGACCCTGGGACTGCAGTTGGGAGGGCAGGCGTACAGCCAAATTATCTTCTTCGAAGATGAACAGGCATTCACGGATTTTACCTCAGGCAACTTTGAGTTCAGTGCCCAGGCAACGGCGGTGGCGATTACTGCAGGTGCTTCCGCCCAAGCCACTACCGGCGGAGGCCTGTCCGCTGGCATCAGTGGCGGGCGCAATGATGCGACTACTACCAGCGGCGGCTACCGCAAGGGCCTGGCCGTTTTCACCATCGCCAAGGGAGGCTTGATGTACGAGGCTGCCCTGGGTGGCCAGAAATTTACTTACACAGCGCTGTAGCTGGCTGTGGCCTCGCTGGACTCAGGATAGGGCTGCTGCGCTGCGAGCCAGTTCCAGTGTGTCGGCGGGGAAATCTCCCAACAGGATAACGTGCCAACTGCGCGGCCCGTGGGCCCCCTGGACGAGCTGGCCTTCAATATCAGCTGTGCTGGATGGGCCGGCGATAAAATTGATGCCACGGGGCCGTCCGGATTTTTCCATATCTGTGTTGATTTTGTCCCAGGCCTCTTCGAGGGTGGGAACAAGCTCCGAGCTGTCCACCAGTACAATATGATGCTCAGGTAACAGGTTGTTCGCTGCGGGATTCGCTTTACCTGTCCATGTCACTACAGCGCCGGTCTCCGCGACACCCAGCCTGGCGAAGCTCAGGGCGACCGGCTCGCCCGCTTCCACAGCCCCAAAACGCGGCAGTACACCGGCGTCGCGCCAGGGCATGGCGGCCAGTCGAGGATCATTGCTCGCCACCAGGCGCTGGCTGCGAAAATGTTCATAAAGGTATTGCGCCACTGCCTTGACCGCTGCGCTGCGGTTGCTGGCACAGTTCACGCTACCCTGGTTTCTGAGTACGTTGATAAGGAATGCCTGGCACAGCTCGTCTGCGGGGAGGGCGGCGGCGGGTGCGCGGCCCAGCGACATGCGCTCGCGCTCTATCGATTCGGCAGGGGCCTTGCGGCTGGCGTGGCGCAACCTGGCGAAGATATCTGATCGGGCGCTACTCATTGCTTTTCTTCGCCTGCGCCTTGTACAGCTGCATAAAGGTTTTGTGCTGCGGTGCCGGAAAGTCCCGCTGGCTGGTCCAGCCTCCCGCCATTGGCAGGCGCGAGAAACTGCCGCGCTTGCGGCCCAGCCGGTGCAGCACGGGGATGAAAATGGCGGTTAGTGTGTGGTACAGCCAGGGCATGCACAACAGCTGCGCGTGGAGTTTTAGTCCCAGGCGCCAACGTGCAGAGGACAGTTTCTGGATGGTCGCCTCATGGCGCAGGTCCCGCAACAGGTCTGGCAGTGGGATGTCCGCCGGGCAGACTTCCTCACAGCGACCGCAGCCGGTGCATGCATTGGGCAGGTCCGGAGCCTGTTCCAGGGATGTGAGTAAGGGTGTCAGCACCGAGCCCATGGGGCCTGTATAGACTGCGCCATAGGCGTGTCCACCCACGCTCGAGTAGATGGGGCAATGGTTGAGGCAGGCACCACAGCGCATGCATTCGAGCATTTCGTGGTAGTCACTGGCCAGCAGTTCGCTGCGCTCGTTATCCAGCAGTACAAAATGTGTTTCCAGGGGACCATCGACATCGCCTTCGCGCCTTGG
>CBDTVJ010000541.1:0-3006 GCA_965363655.1 uncultured Halieaceae bacterium
GAGGGCATTAGCGACGTATTTGCGGAGAACGAGTCGATCTAGTCAGGTATCAGGGGATAGAGCAGGGTACTATGTCGCGATTTTTCTAAGTTTTCCTGGAGCAGTTATGGCTGAAATACTAAGTAATGAATCTGTTTTGAACGAGGCCCTCGACCTTAAGGGTCTTCGAGTGGTTGATATTGGATCTGGTGCAGGAGAAATGGTGCGTTATATGACCCGGCAGGGTGCCAGCGTGACAGGCCTGGAATGCGGTGAATTGCAGTTGGAAAAAGCCAGGTCTTATCCCCCTGAAGGCGATGAAGTTTACCTGGAAGGCGTTGGTCAGGAGCAGCCGTTTGATGATGACAGCTTTGACGTGGTCACATTTTTCAATTCCCTGCACCATGTGCCGGTCGAACATATGGCGGGGGCGCTTGCCGAAGCAATGCGTGTCGTTAAATCTGCCGGTACGGTTTATGTGGGAGAGCCCATCGCGTCAGGCAGAGGATTCGAGTTAAATGCCCCGATTGACGATGAAACCTCGGTTCGGTCTAGCGCTTATGATGCCATTCAAAATGCAGCATCGCACGGCCTCTTGCAGGTACGGGAAATTTTCTATGATACCGTTTACCACTACGAAAATTTTGCTGCCTTCAAAGACAATATGATCCGTATTGATCCCACGCGTCGCACTCCCTTCGAGGCAATGGAGGATGATCTTTGTATTGCTTTTGAGCGACTTGGCATCCCTGATGAACAAGGTATTCGCTTTGATCAACCCATGCGCGTAAACGTATTGAAGAAGGGTTGACGGTGGGTTTGCAGGGTGACTAATGTTGAAATATTTATCTATGCCTTGCTTTGGCTAGGCTTTGGATTAGTCCACTCCCTGCTGGCACGCGCATCGATCAAGCAACTATTGCAACCGTTGTTCGGGCGATCCTACCGCTTTAGCTATAACCTGTTTTCAGCACTGCATATCGGGCTCGTCATGATTGGCGGACAGCTAGTGCTGGGCCAAACTTCGGTAAATTTCGAATTCGGAAATGGATTTACTTTTCTTGCTGTAGCCTGCCAGGCGACGGGAGCAATTGTGCTGGTGCTGAGCCTTACCCAGTATGATCTGGGGCGTTTTTCCGGCCTTACCCAGCTATTTCGTGATGGAGATTCGGGCAGTGATGAAGAGCGGCTGCATATTACGGGAATACACCGTTACGTACGACATCCCCTGTACCTGGGGGCTTATCTGTATTTACTGGGTGGGGCGGTGAGTGAATTTGGATTGCAGACCGCACTTTGGGGTTGCCTGTATTTATGGATTGGTACCTGGTTTGAAGAGCGCAGTCTAGTTAAGCTGTATGGTAGCGCTTATGTCGAGTATAAAGAAAAAGTACCCGCTATTTTACCGTATAGAGGGCGCGCAATTGAGTAGTAATAAGGTGTTCATTTTAACAGCATCAAGTATGTTTTCTCGATTTGGCCATGGAACCGAATGCAATTGATTCGAGAGTAATAGTTCCTGCTCACAATTCCACTAGCCAGTAGCGAAGTGGCCAGTAGCGAAGTGTCTGCTCCATCATGAAGCGACCGCACGGGTTGTGTAAACAGGCGGCGACTAGCAGGTAAAACCCAGGTTAAAGAAATCGAGGAGTTTCAGCCACGGACCGCGCTTGCCACTATTGGCATCCGCTTTTACCAGTGCCCGCTGCGTGATTCTTACCCCAAACCAGCGGAAAGGTTCGGGTACCCAGGACATAGGCTTCTTCTTGATAAATTGCATATCGAGAATATCAGTCGGATTGTAACCCAGTAGTTCGAGACCTACTCTTGCGCCAAATCGGGAAGCACCAACACCGAGACCGGTATACCCGACTGACCAGGCAACACGACCATTGTAGGTCATGCCAGGTACCATACAGAAGCGCGTGGATGTCGCTATTATTCCACTCCAGCGGTGGCTGAATTTCAGCCCCTTTAGCTGTGGGAAAGTATCAAAAAATTCTCGTGATAACTGTTCAAATCGTTGCTTGATATCAGCACATTCCTGGCCTGTATTACTATTGAAGTAGTAGCGCACAGCACCACCACCCCCCCAGGTAATACGATTATCTTTAGTGAACCGATAGTAATGAAACATGTTCGCGTGATTTTCCAGGGCGTGGCGGGATTTATGCCAGCCAATCGCCCCCATCTGTTGTTCGGTTAACGGCTCGGTTGCTAACTGATAGTCCCAAACTGGAATAATTGATTTACGTATCTCGGGTATAACACTGTGAAAACCATTGGTGGCCATCAGTATCTTGTCGCTATGAATGACACCACCGTTACAAAATGTAGTCATCCGTTCGGATCCTTCAGGCTCGATTTTCAACAGAGGTGTATTTTCAAAAATACGGACGCCAAGATCCATGATAACTTTCTTCAAACCCCAGCAAAGTCGAGCCGGGTCAATCACGCCATCCAGACCTCCACGGTGCCATAAACCAGCCAGATAGGTGGGTGAGTTCACCTCCGCGCGCATGGCTTCCTGATCAAACCAGACGACGTCCTCACCCTCGGCCTGTTCGTTTTCATAGATCTTCTGTAACGCCTCGACCGCTCCCTGACAGGTAGCGACTTCCAGGCAACCGACCTTTTCATAGCGGGCATCGATGTCGTAACGTTCGAGCGTCGCTATGAATTCCTGCATATTTTTCTGGCCTAACTGATCCAGCTTGTCGGCTTCACCAGGGAATTGATAATCGGTATTAGTTTCGCCATGGGCAAGACTCGTGTTGAGAAAGCCACCGTTGCGGCCTGAGGCGCCATCGGCGATAAAGGTTTTTTCGATCAAGATGATGTCCAGATCGGGATTGCCTTCCATGGCCTGAAGCGCTGCCCACAATCCGGTAAATCCACCGCCTACAATAAGCAATTGACAATTCTCATCGGCCGACAAGGCCGGTAAGGCTTCAGGGCGTATTTCCTGATCGTGCCACAGTGGGCAGTACTTCGAACCTGTCAGTGCTTCTATATGCTGTTCCATTA
>CBDTVJ010000542.1:0-2996 GCA_965363655.1 uncultured Halieaceae bacterium
TGGACAGGTGCTCTGCATATTTTCGACTAGCCACAAAAATTATGTGGTAGCCAGATGCCTTGATGGGTTCAAATCTATCGACATGACTTAACAACCAGAGACACCTTAGCTGCCCTTTGACCGGGGGCATCGGGGGGTGGTGAATCCCATAGATATGGATTAGTACTTCGTAGTCAGGCAACCTACTGACCCATTCGTCGCGACAAAGAATATCCGCAGTAAAGCCGTGCCGCTCCATCCCTCGAATAAAAGACTGGGCATACTGGTAATCACCCCACTCCAGGGGATTCTCTGTCGTTAATGGCTGGACACCCACAGCAATGGACAAGCCTCGATTGTCGGGAAAATGCGCGGAGTGCAACAGCTCCAGATAATGTGTGAACGAGTACTCCTGTTGCTCACCCTCCCATAGCAAAACCCTGTCTATTGGGTTTATGTCCTTTACTTTTTTTGCAGCGCTGATTTTTTGCTGTAACAGTGTTTTCTGAGCGGGATTATCTGTAACAAGGTAGTAGAATCGACCATCGATTCCGTGCTGTGCCACACATTCAACCCGGCTAACATCCTCGATTACATAGAACGACACCGCACACTGGTAATCCAGGATATCTGCTGCGGATGCCAGATTGCCTGGCAATTCATCCCACTCAGTCCATCTCCAAATGACCACATCAGTCAGCCTGTGACGCCAGCCGTTGTTGATTTCATCCTTATCTGATATCGACACGGAAACACCCATCCCGGCAAGGGATGCAGTGAGAGCATGCTCATTATCATAGCCAAACAGTACAACCGAGCATCCATCCTGCAAATCGTTCTTCAAAGCGATCCTGAATCGATTCAAAGCATAATTTTGCGAGATACTAACTCTCTCTTCGCCTCGATGATGATAGTAATCTGCGGATACCTCGGCAATTTTTGACGGCGGAGCGACCCTGGAATACCTCAAAATCAAATCCCAATCGACGAGACGAGTCAGCGATTCATCAAAACCCCCTTTGCTATCGAATAGATCCCTGCTGTGAGCAAATGTATTCAAATCTATCTGATTGCGTCGCCTGATGCGCTGCGCATCGAAGTCATTCAGCAAAGTCAGCTCTTCTACAGTCGCCCCGCTATCATCCAAAATATAGGCTTTGAGCGCCGCGTAGCAGGAAACCCTCAGTTTTCCAGCCAGCTGATCGTACACCGCCTGCAAATAATGTTCGCGCCAGGTGTTGTCAGAGTCCAGGTAACAAAATACCTGCCCTCTGGCGACCATCATGGCCCGGTTACGCGCGCTACTAACCCCCCCTCGACTTCCAGGCAAATAGACAATACGTGCATCACGTTCATGGTGGCTGGCAACCAGATATGCTGTGCCATCGGTACTACCATCGTCTGAGATTATAAGCTCCCAATCCTGGAAGCTCTGCGCCAGAACACTGTCGATGGCCTTGGCCAGGCTGGCCTCTCGATTATAGGTTGGCAATATAATCGAGACTATAGGTGCGCCTGGCCCATCGACTTTTGATAAATTCATTTTTTTCACGCTGCATTAGATAGGCAGATAGCGGCCAAACCACTTGGCGCCTAAAGAGCCATCATCTGAATAGTTGAGACTTATAAGAGGCATTGTGCCATATTAGGAATTTTTCAGCAGCTGAAATTCCAGCGCACCGACATCAATATTATGCCGAACAATAACAAGCCACTGACGCATGTAAATCTGGCCATATGGGGCATGCACAGGTCGGGAACATCCTTGTTATGTTCTTTGCTGGCCGAATGCGGAGTCTACTTTGGAGAACCCGACCAGTTAATTCCCCCGAACCAGGAGAACCCCAATGGTTTTTGGGAGAATATCAAAGTACGTGAACTGAATGACACCTTACTCATGGCCACAGGATGTGACTGGGACCACATTACCAGGTTCGACCCTGCCAACATACCCGATGAGCAGTTACGCCACTTTGCAGAAGAGTCGAAGAATATTCTCAGGGCACTCGGCGAGCGACCCATTAGCGGCATCAAGGAGCCGCGGATGTGCGTCCTGACAAGTGTTTGGGCACCCATACTCGCAGATAGCGTGGATGTATTCGTCTACAGGCATCCGGCAGAGATCGCCAAGAGCCTTGCCATGCGCAACGATATTCCCTACGACATTGGCTTATGCATATGTGAGTACTACCTGGTTCATCTTCTCAATTACCTTACCTCGCGAAACGTTATCGCGGTGAGCCACCAGGATTTACTGCAGAGCCCCGGGGAGGCATTAGAAAAACTATCTGCGCACATCCAGGCACTCAAGGGTAACTCCCCATTGGTAGCACCAGAGACCCGGATAGCCTCGCTGGTAGATATGAACTACTACAGAGCACGGCGGGACCAGGAGCAACTTCCCGAGCCTCTGGAGCGAATCTGGAACAACTTGCAGCCGGAAATTTCTCTGCCTCAGAAGCTCAACGTATCAGCAAGGAGTATTTCACTGCTGGGGGAATACGAACACCAGGAATCAGAAAAAGCATTCCTGGTGGCGCGACTGCTGCGCAATAAAAATCGGCAACAGGAGAACCTTCTGGATCAAATAAGCCAGGACTATGAAACTGCGAAAGCCGAGATTGATTTGCTCCATGGGAACATGAAGGAACTGAACAATATCAATCGCTTGTATGAAGACACTTTCACTACCTCTGATGATATTGCGAATATTCTCGCTGCCTTGAATATTCACCTTGGAATATTTACAGGCCGATTTTTCCGGGTTTGCTTATCCGTTACCTCAGCTTTTGCAGGCCTACTCCGCATCAGCAGCCTCAAAAGCATTGATCAGAAGCTAATGAATCTAATAACCGACATTGATTTGCTTATTGAGCGCTATGAGGCTCAACGTGCTTTGGTAAAGAAAAATCGAGAAAATTATAAGGATACGGGGAATAATGGGTGAGTTAGTCATCAAATGATCAAGACTTCCAGGCAATCAACGTAGTAAAAACCGTCCAATTGTCCTGAGCACC
>CBDTVJ010000543.1:0-2993 GCA_965363655.1 uncultured Halieaceae bacterium
ATGTCAGTGTAAGACGTTAATTAAGTCTGTCTGAATTGGTCGTAAGCTTCAGGGGTAAGTCCCGGCCAATTCTTGCCGCTCGGGCTTCCTGCGTATTCCCCATAACTTATCACTGACGAACGACTGCTACTGATTCATCGACTATTATCAAGAAGATATTGTCGACACTATCGCAAACGTATCGGTTATTCACCACGTTCTCCTGTGCTCGAATTGCGGCCCAGAAGTGTCATATATACTGGGGAGGTCCAGTAGTAATTGAATCCAGAGAAGGAAGAGGCCTGTATGATTAAGAAAAAACTTATGCATCTGCTTACTATGAGTGCTGCTCTAAGTCTGTTGCTGACCGCTTCGTCCTGCGACGAATCAAAGTCTTGGACACCAGACACACTTCTCTTTATCGGTCACCCTGATGTCAGAAACGCGAATTTCGGTATTTGGCGCGGTGCTCCACGATTATATAAACAGCAGGATGCCTATAATCCTTACCTCCCTACCTTAGTTGTGCCAGATCCTTCGGTTCGGCGTATAGCAGTGATTGTATTTGACGAATCAGGATTGGACTTACCTCCTACTTTGGAAGAAGGGAAAGTCTATATATGGAGAGGCGATGAGGACTTTGTTTTCTGGAAGGCCTTTGAAAAACAACCCATAACAACCGTCGCTGAACGTAATGCACTAGCAAAACAGTTAGGGATTGTTGAGCCGCTATTGAGTGAAATGAATGAGGATCCTGGTTTTATACCTTTCGGCCGGAAAAAAATGTAGATGAACCAGAATAGTAGCCGCAACCATGTTGAATCAAGTATTACAGCATCCGGCCTCCCCGCCAGATCGAAATTGCCAGAAAACTCTCGCTGGCGAGCAGTAGCCAATAAGCTTCCCTGGTTAGTAGAAGGAAATTCTCACCCATTATTGATGAAATACCGGTTTTACAAAGTGGCAGCTGTCGCCTTTTTGGCGCATTTTGGCCTCATTCTTTCAGGGTGTGCTGAGAAAGAATATCCACTCTTGCAGGAGGGTGCTGTGGCGCGTCACGCGGGTGATTTTGAACGTGCCCGATCAATCTACGTCGAAGCGTGTGCCGATGACAGTGGTAAGGGCTGCTTCATGCTGGCTCAGATGTTCTATACGGGCGAGGGTGGTTCTCAGGATGTCGGGAAGGCAAGGGAGCTTTATGAACGTTCCTGTAAGGAATCGCATGCGGATGGCTGTTATAACCTAGCAGGCATGATTGACCATGGTGAGGGCGGTGCACAAGATTCCAGTCTTGCTCGAGAGCTTTATAAGCGCGCGTGCAACGATAAGCAGCCGGCTGGATGCTACAACTATGCGCTCTTTCTCGACGAGGGACGTGGCGGCACGGCCAACGATTCTGCTGCCCGGAAGTATTATGAGAAATCCTGTCGCGGGGGTATCGCGCTAGGATGTTACAACTTAGGGATCATGTTCGACACGGGTGAAGGCGGCGACTTCGATATCCAGAAGGCCGTTCAATTTTATGACGCGGCTTGCGCCCTGGGTAACGAACACGCCTGCATGAAATCGCAAATCATCAAGGTGATGGGCCGTTGATCGCGGATACGGCACCGCAACCCTCTGCTAATCCACCGTCACACGCTTTTTCGTAAGCAATTATGGCGGCACTCATATCTTTAGCACCACCTTCGCCTCTGACAAGCATGTTACCGAGATTGTAGCAGCCTCCTGCTACGCCACCATCGCATGCTTTCACATAAAAACTTCGCGCCCGATTTTTGTCAATTGGCGTTCCTGCCCCCATATCAAACGCGACGCCAAGATTGTAGCAACCCGCTGCAAGGTCACTATCGCAGGCTTTTCCGTTAGCCACTTGGGCGGCCACATGGTCCACCGATCCACCCGCACCGACGTCAAGCATGAAGCCGAGACTTGCACAGCCTTGTGCGAAATCGCCGTCACAGGCTTTTTCATAGGCTACACGGGCAGCCACTTTATCCACAGTGACGCCAACACCATAGTCAAGCATAAAGCCAAGGTCAGAGCAGGCGGCAGCTACGCCGCCATCGCATGCTTTGACCAGAGCAATGTAGGCAGTATCAAGGTCTGCGGGGGTACTATCACTTCCATAGAGCAGCAATTTTCCGAGAGCAAAGCAGCCCTTTGTATCACCCTCGCCGCAGGTGCTTTCGAAGCGCAGACGTTCCCCGGCGTTGTCGGCAGTGGCTTTGTTCGCGTCCGAGCTGCAACCTGTCATGGCGAGCATAAAGCAGAGCGTAGTGATCTTGAGTGCAGTCATATCGATACTCACCTTCAGTCAAGACTGATTAAAGTTTCGTCGTCAAACGATATCATGCTCGCTCAGGCCTTGTCCGCGCTCGACATAGCCAAGAGCAAAGGTCACATCGATACTGCCAGAAAACTTACACTGGCCAGCGCCAACCAATGAGCATCCGAGATTAACAGAAGGAAACTCTCAACTATTAAGGAGCAAAACAATGCGACCAGTTTGGTATATTTTGTCTACTCTTCTTACATTCACATCCACTGTAGCTTTTTCAGATGATATTCCGAAATATGTATTGGAGAAGGCCGCGAGTGCACACATTAGCGAAGTGCTAGTGACGACGGTAAAAATTAAATCGATTACTAAGGATGGAGATAAGATCATCCTCGAATTCGGTGGATTCGCAGAAATTGGATCACAGAAAACGCAACGAATGGAACAGCAAGAGACATTTTTTGAACCCAGAAAGGAAGGTGAAGTACGATTGATTGATCTCGCTGAAGATTCAAAAGAAATTAGAATCTACTGGGGATACAACGCAATGAATTGGAGCAAAGTACTTGCTTTTGAGAAAATTCGATAACGATCCAGGAAGCGGCCTCTCTGCAACAACGACCCGCACAACTTTAATTGTTGCAGGTCAAAGCAGTCGCTCGTGAGCGGCAAGTTCTGACCCAAAGCGGCCGGTCGTCTCAATGGCAAGTTCGGGTCAGGACTTTCCGCTGAG
>CBDTVJ010000544.1:0-2992 GCA_965363655.1 uncultured Halieaceae bacterium
CCGGGCGGCCAGGGCATTTATCGACGCCCTGGATACCTTTGAAGACAAGGCCGATGGCTAAGGCCCTGACTCCGACCCCGACTGCGTGTATCCCCCGGTTCCTGCTCTTCTCACAAGTTAATAAATTCCCATGGACAGGCCTGTGGCAAATGCCTGGCCCAATTCGGCACTGGCCAACTCGTGGGAGGGGATTACCTCTCCCCGCAGGATCAACGGCTCTGCCGCCGCAGGAAAGGGGTATCCGGACAGGATACGCTGTGCCTGTTGCACGGCGCTCCTGCCATCATTCCCCGCACTGACAATCAAGGCATAAGGCATCACCAGTTGGCGCTCAATGGCCGGGTACAGGGCGCGATCCAGGAAATCCTTCATCGCTCCGGCGAGGCTTGCGGAATTCTCGGCTGCTACCAGCAGTAAACCGTCGGCTTTGGCGAGTTCGGCAATACCCGCATCCCATGCGCGTCGAACCACAACTTCGATATCCGGTTCCAGGCGCGCCCCCCGCCAGGCCGCCCTGGCCAACATAGCGCTAGCACCGCTTTGGCTATGGTAAACAATCAGCAGGGATTTCATTCAATTGCCAGTCCACGACATCAGGAGCACGATTGGAACACAGCTCCTTTGCGCTGTCATGTGCTGTGCGGCACTGTTCAAGCTGTGGTTGAGGTGCTCTAATAACGCGCTCTAAATGCTGGGCTGTCGCCCGCAGGCACCCACTCACGGACAGGACTTCTTCATGGATACACACAACAGGCAATGGCTGCTGCAGGAGCGCCCACTGGGCATGGTTGGACCTGAACATTTTGAATTGGTGGAGACAGCCCTACCTGAGCCGGACCTGAACGCCGGGCAAGTGCTGGTAAAAACACTGATGCTGGGTTTCGATCCCGCCATGCGTGGCTGGCTGGCAGACGAACCCAGTTACCTGCCACCCGTCGCCATCGGGGAACCCATGCGCGCCAGCGGCGTCGGCCAGGTGGTGCAATCTGAAAACGATGAACTACCGGTGGGCACGCTGGTCCAGGGCCTGTTGAACTGGCAGGAATACGGTATCGGTGATCCCGCAGGGCTCATTCCCCCCAACGCACTGCCCGCAGGCACGCCCCCTAACCTGGCACTTAGCGTATTCGGCAGCACCAGCCTCACCGCTTACTTCGGACTGCTGGACGTGGGACAACCAGTGGCCGGCGACACGGTACTGGTCTCGGGCGCAGCGGGTGCGACCGGCTCTATAGTGGCGCAGATAGCCAGACTAAAGGGCTGCCGGGTTGTGGGTATTGCCGGTGGCGCCGAGAAATGCGCATGGTTGCTTAAAGACTGCAAACTGGATGCTGTCATTGATTACAAGAATGAAGACATCGAACAGCGGATCGGCGAGCTCTGCCCCGCTGGCGTGAATGTCTTTTTCGACAATGTCGGCGGCGCTACGCTGGAGGCCGGCATCACCCACATGGCCGATTTTGGGCGCATCGTCCTGTGTGGTGCCATCTCTGCCTACAATGATACTGAAGCAAAACCCGGCCCCCGCAACCTGATGGTACTCGTCGCCCGGCGCGTGCGCATGCAGGGTTTTATCGTGCTTGATTACCTCGACCGGGCCGGCGAGGCGATAGCAGCCATGACAGAATGGGTTATGGCGGGTGACATTACCTGGCGGGAAGATATACAGGAAGGCTTTGAAAATATCCCCACCACCCTGCAGCGCCTGTTCAGCGGCGCCAACGTCGGCAAACAACTGCTGAAACTCGCGGACCCGGAGTAGTTATCCACAGCCTGAGCTGTGGATAACTATGGGGATAGCCCCCGACAGGGGGCGGGCTATCGTTCAAAAAAGGCCGCGCCTTCCTCTTTCATCAAAGATAACAACCATTGGTTTTATAAATCCAAATCAATGACTTAGGTGATTTTTATAGTGTTTATCGCATAACCGCACGGAATAAGCCCTGTTTTCACGGGTTATTCTCCCTGATGTGGATATCCTTTTTGAAAAAAAGTTGGCGACTACTAACGGTCTACGCCGCTATTTGAGCTACTACCGAATACCCGCTGAATCTGAAACTGTGTTTTTCTGCCCTTGAAATCACACTTTGAACAGCTGAATCACGCATCGCCAGGGTGACGAATCGACCAGCAGCAATGGATTTTACTATTGCGCTGAAAGTCGGGATCCAGCGTCGCGTGCGTAATGTCCTCGCACACAAACTCTTCGCGCAGGCTGTCATCCAGTTTGAAGCCACGGCGATTGTTGGAAAAATAAAGTTGCCCGCCCCGCCGCAGCACTGCCATGGCCTGGCGTAACAGTTGCAGGTGATCGCGTTGCACATCAAAGCTCGTCTCCAGTGATTTCGAATTGGAGAAGGAAGGCGGGTCCAGCAGTATCAGGTCGTAGCGCTGCTGTTGCTGCTGCTCCAGCCACGCCTGGCAATCGGCTTTGACCAGGGCGTTACTGTCTGCCTGCAGATTGTTCTGCGCCAGGTTCTTGCGCAGCCAGTCGAGGTAGGTATTGGATAGATCGACACTGGTGGTCGATTTCGCGCCACCCAGCGCCGCGTGCACGCTGGCGGTACCGGTATAGCAGTAGAGGTTGAGAAAATCCTTGCCGGCTGCCTCCCGCCCGATCCGCAAACGCAGCGCGCGATGATCCAGGAATAAACCGGTATCAAGGTAATCGCGCAAATTGACCAGCAAGCTGGCACGCCCCTCCTGCACTTTCAGCAACTCGCCCTTACTACCGTGTTTCTGGTACTGCTCGCTACCGCGCTGCCTGCTGCGCTGTTTGTAAACAATATCCTCTGGGGGTATACCCAGCGCCGCGGGCAGCGCCGCGCGAATTTCGCCCAGCCGCCTCGCCGCCGCCTCCTCGGCTACACCGCGGGGCGCCTTGTACTCGGCGACATGCGCGTAGCCGACATACAGGTCCACGGCTACTGCATACTCGGGCATATCCGCATCGTAGAGGCGATAGCAACTCACCTGCTCGCGTTTTACCCAA
>CBDTVJ010000545.1:0-2977 GCA_965363655.1 uncultured Halieaceae bacterium
CCTGGATGGCCAGGCTGTTCGCCCGGGGGCCATACTCGGATGGCCAGCTCTTGATGATCGGTGTCAGGAAATCCAGCAGCACATGCGCCTGCTTGCGTTCTTCTTCGGTGGGCGCAGTCTGCTCGTCTTCTGCCAGTTTGGTACCCAGCAGACACAGGGCATAGGCGCCTTCGGCATAAGCTTTCTGGGCCAGTAGCATACGCCGCACATCGGCGTGCTCTATGATATTGACCGGCGGGGACAGGGGATCCTTGCAGGAAGGCAAACGCCCCTGTGGACGCTCCTTGGCGTAATCCAGGGAGTACTGGTAACCACACATAGCATTGATGGCGGCACCGCTGCCGACCATGATCCGCGCCTCATTCATCATGTGAAACATGTAGGTCAGGCCGCGATTCTCTGCGCCGACCAGGTAAGCTATGGCCCCTTCATTCTCACCAAAGTTAAGTGCACAGGACGTTTGCCCGCGGCCACCCATTTTGTGGAACAGGCCGGCGAGTACAACATCATTGCGCTCTCCCAGTGAGCCATCATCATTGACCAGGAATTTGGGTACGATAAACAACGAAATGCCTTTGATGCCCTTCGGCGCGCCCTTGACCCGGGCCAACACCAGATGAACGATATTTTCGTTCAGTTCGTGGTCGCCGCCAGAAATCCAGATTTTATTGCCGGTAATTCGATAGGACCCATCCGCAGACGGGACCGCCGCAGTGGTCAGGTCAGCCAGGCTGGACCCGGCACCGGGCTCACTCATTGCCATAGTGCCGGCAAAGCGCCCACTAAGCAGCGGCGCCAGCCACTTTTCCTTCTGCTCCTCGGTACCGTGGGCATTGATAAGGTTGGCATTAGCGTTAGTCAGGCCGATATAGCCCATGGTAGTGCTGCCCGCCGCGGCCAGATAGGCACCTGAAACTGCCGCGACCAGGGCTGGCAGCTGCATACCACCCATTTCATAGTCGGCGATCGGCGAAGCCAGGCCCGCTGCCACCACCGCGTCCAGGGCGACCTTGATCTCGGGGATCATAGTGACCTTTTCACCATCGAAGGTAGGCTGGTGCGTGTCCACTTTCTGGCGGATCGGCAGGAAGTACTTCTCTGCTACTGTACGGGAGGTGCTGATAGCCGCATCAAAAGTCTCGCGGTTGTGGTCGGCATAGCGCTCGCGGCTGGTCAGGGCTTCGGCGTCAAACATTTCGTACAGCATGAATTCGAGATCACGCTGGTCAAGGAGGGGGGCTGGCATTGGTCTCTTACCTCAGGTTAGCTTTCCAGACTCTCAGCGTATCAGGACACTACCACGCCACCCTGTCACGTAGGTGACTAAGCAGCAGATGACTAACCAGCAGGTGGCTATTCGAAGGGCTGCATTTCCTGCTCCAGCAGCTCCCGGTCCTTGATCAGCAGGTGCTCACCCTGGGTTAGAACCAGGCCCTGTTTATCCCATTCCCGAAAGATGCGATTGACTCGCTGGCGGGATCCCATGGCCAGCCTGGCAAAGTCATTCTGGCTGACTTTCATGTCAATCAGCATGCCCTCTTCCACTTCCTCCCCGTGCTCCTCAATCAGGTACAAAAGCCGACCGGCAACCCGCGTTTTCAGCGGGTAGAACAGCACCGCCGACAATATCCGGTACAGAAAACGACTGGTGGTCACGTTATAAAGGAACAGGTTTCTATAGAGCAGGGGCCAATCCTGGGCTAGTTCGGAAATCACCTGTCGATGGACCACCAGAATGCTCGAATCTGTCATGGTGCGGGCGCCGATAAGCCTGCCCTCGTCGTCCTTCATGCAGGCCTCGCCCAGCCAGGACCCCGCCTCGCGATCGACCAGGGCGAATTCCTGACCCATGGCGCTGGAGATATACATGCGCACTCGTCCATCAATGACACCGAACATTTCCGTATTGGTCTCACCCATCGCCCACAAATAGGTATTCGCAGGGACCTGCCTCAAATGCACGCTCTCAAGCAACCTGTCCAGGATGTCCTCCGGCGCCTCTTCAAACCACTCCGAGTTGGCAATAAATTCCCGGATTTTCGACTTGTCCATTACAGCTTGTTCCCCGTCACCCCGGGCGCGGTATCATAGCCACCGCTTAGCCCGGTTGTTGGCATACCCGCTAAACTAAACCCGCCGGAGGAAGGATGCAAACCCGGCAAAAGCGCGACCGCACAGTGCATGTACCTGCTTTGTTGAGGCATACTGGCAAAAAACAGGAATAACCGGCATGGAATATAACCCCGACCAACACAGCCTGAGATGCCCCAAGTGTTTCCACGGCATGGAACCGGTGTCCTTTGGCGATATCACCGTCGATCGCTGCATGCAGTGCGAGGGTTTGTGGTTTGATGGCGATGAAGCCCAGCAACTAAAAGACCAGGCTGGTTCAGAAACTATCGACCCGGGTAATCCGAAAAAAGGTCGTGTCTATGACGAGCGCGACAATATCCGCTGCCCGCATTGCTCCCGCCCCATGGAAAAGACCTCGGACTGGAAGCAAACCCACCTGTGGTATGAAGTGTGTCGCGACCACGGCATCTTTATGGATGCCGGGGAGTTTACTGATTTCAAGGACGTGACTTTGCGAGATATCTTTCGAGACTTCTTGAAGGGCAAGCGCCAGCGCTCGTAATAATGCGGGTATTAATTTTACTCAGGCATATGCGGATCGTCATCCTCTTCCCGCAGATGCGCACCATTTTCAGGTAACTCCTGCAACATGCGCTCCAGCTCGACGGCGTGAGATGCCTCTTCTTCAGCAAACAGCCTGGCGATGCGCACCGTTTCCGCGTCACTGGCGTTCTCGGCCATCCCGGCATAATACGCCTGGGCAGCGCGCTCGTTCTGCAAGGCCAGCGTCATGGCCTGGCGCAGGCTCATGCGGTAGTGCATCGCTTCATAGCTGGTAGTCTCCGGAGGCTCGGCACCGGGCCAGTTGAACTCCCAGGCCTTGAGCTCGGGTAATTCCATGCCA
>CBDTVJ010000546.1:0-2972 GCA_965363655.1 uncultured Halieaceae bacterium
GATCTTCGATCCTCAACAAAACTTAATGCAGCGGGCCTGAATTGGGCAGGATTAGACTACTCTTGATTACAATTAAATAAGTATACTAATTGAAGAATCAACATACCTCAAGCGTCCAGAGAGTTCAAGAACGCCCGATTAGATGCTTTTCACCAGATGGCCTCCGTCCACTACCAGGTTCGCGCCGCTGATAAAAGAGCCTGCATCGCTAGCCAGCAGGAGTAGGACGCCATTCAACTCGTCCAGGTTGCCGGGCCGTTGCATGGGTAGCGAGTCGAAATAGGCTCTACCCGCTTCGCTATTGAAAAAGGCCTCGTCGAGTTCGGTACGGAAATAACCGGGGCTGAGGTTGTTGACCCGAATACCCTTGCGGGAGAGTTCCAGCGCCATGGAGCGTGTCATCTGAATCAGCCCGGCTTTTGATGTGGCATAGGCGGCGTTGCCAATCCCCACGCCCACGCCATACACGGAGGCAATATTGATGACAGATCCAGACATGTTTGCGTCCAGCATACGCCTTGTTGCCTCCTGGGCGACCATCCAGGCGGCCCTGAGGTTGGTGTTGTTGACCTGGTCCCAGGAGTCGATGTCGATTTTCATTAAGTTCTTGCGGTCGGATATTCCAGCATTATTGACTAGGATTTCAACGGTGCCGCAGGCCGCTTCTGCCTGCTCAAAACCCGCAAATACCGACCCCTGGTCGGTCACATCCATGGATACCGGGTGAATGCTGCCGGGCAGGCCAGAACAGGTATCCGCGAGCGCCTCCAGTCGGTCCAGGCGTCGCGCTGCGGCGATAACCTTGGCACCATTGCGGCACAGCACTTTGGCAAAATGCGCACCGAGCCCGCTGGATGCGCCCGTGATCAGGGCCACTTTACCTGTCAGGTCAAATTGTTGAGCGTCGCTACTATGCATAAGCAGATTCTTCCTTATCGTGTTCTGTGTGTATCCTCAGCGAGGCAGTCCCAGCCCGCGCTGGGCAATCAGGTTGCGCTGAATCTCGTTGGTGCCACCGCCGATAACCATCATGATGGACTGGCGCAGCATCTGTTCCAACCCTCCGCGAATGGCCCCGGGCGTATCCGGCTCAAGGGTGCAGGCATTGCCCAGAATATCCAGGGCCGCCTCCCCGAGACGTTCCATAAGCTCACTGTTATAGACGCCGCACATGGACGCTTCGTGAATGGGAATGCCGCCGCTCTGGGTGATGCGGGTCGCGTTCATAACCAGTTGCCGCGACGCCTCGATGTCGGCTGCCAGTTCGCCGATCTTGTTGCGCACCCAGCCATTGCTGGCCAAGCCGTTCTGGTCCTGTCGAACAGCCTCAACCAGGTAGCGAAATTTCTCTCGCACCATGGAGACAAAGCCGCCCATGATGACGCGCTCTGTGGCCAATGCTGCCAGGATCACATACCAACCGCCGTTCACCTGACCCACCAGTGCATCGCGCGGCACGCGAACATCGTCGAGGAACTCCTGGCAGAAGGTTTTACCGTACAAGGCCATCGATGGCTGGATAGTGATTCCCGGAGTGTCCATGGGAACCAGGAACACACTGATGCCGGCGTGCGGTTTTTTTGCCTCGGGGTCGGTACGCGCCGCGAGCCACATGTAATTCGCGTCCTCCGCCATCGTGGTCCAGATCTTGGTGCCATTGATCACCCACTCGTCACCGTCGAGTACCGCGGTAGTTTTCAGTGAAGCGAGGTCGGAGCCGGAGCCAGGCTCACTGTAACCCAGGCAGATTTTCAGCTCCCCTGCGGCGATTCTGGGCAGGAACGCCTGCTGCTGTTGCGGCGAACCGAACAGCATGAGGGCCTGTGCCTGAATTTCGCAGGGTAGGAAGTCTTCGTGTGTGACACCCGCGCGTTCACATTCCTCGAGAAAGGCAAGTTGCTCCATGGGAGACGCCCCGCGCCCCCCGAACTCCTCCGGCCAGGTAACCTGGAACAACTTGTAGTCCCTGGCGGCCTGGGAAAATGTTTCAGGGCTGCTGGGGGGCCAATGTGTTGCCAGCCATTCCCGTGTCTCCTGGCGAAATCGGTTACCGTCCTCGCCCAGGTTGTAATCGGGCATGTCCTTTCCCGCATCCAGCAGATAGCTTGCCAGTGCTTCTCGGGACGCAGCGGCGCCACCGAAGCGAACCTGGTCAGCGTGGATGCGTTTGAACTGGTGAGGCGCCTCGTGTTCTTCACAGTAGCCGATGGCGCCAAATACATGGTGGGTCTCCAGCGATGCCTGCCGCAGGGCGGTGCTGCCGAAGGCGTGCGCCGCATCGGCAGAGATAACCCAGTCGGGGTTGTCAAAGTCGAAACATTCCGCTGTGTGCGCCAATTGCAGGCGGGCGGACTCCAGGCGGATCATATTGTCTGCCAGTTTGTGCTGTACCGCCTGGAAGCGACCAATGGGCTGGCCGAATTGCTCTCGCTCCTTTGCGTACTCCACCACCAGGTCGAAGCCGCGGCTGGCTGCACCCAGAGACCTGGCAACGAGGAACAGTTTGTACAGTCGCAGCAACTCGTCTCCGGTAATCGCAGTGCTGTTCAACAGCTTGAAGGGTGCATTCAGAAAATGGATGCTGGACAGGGCAGGGTGGGAAAGGCCCAGCAGTGGAGTAACGTTAACAGTATCGTGGTCCAGCTCGATGCACGCCCAGCCCTCATCGGTATGCACGATCAGGTGGCTGGCGACCTGCGCGTCTTCTATATGATTCAGCTCACCCGTAGCGACGCTGCCGGAGATCTCGATGCTGCCGGCACTGTTGTCCCGATCCAGATCACCCAGGTGAAACGCAGCGATGGCCTCTCCGCGGTGGATCTGAGCCAGCAATTCAGCGGCGGGCTCACCTTGCCCGGTGAGCAAGCAGTTTGCCAGCAATGCCCCAGTAATCGGTGCCGGGGCACAGCGTCGCCCGACTTCCTCCATCACGATCAGCGCTTCGCGCAATCCCCCTTCCTCGGGATTGGTGC
>CBDTVJ010000547.1:0-2968 GCA_965363655.1 uncultured Halieaceae bacterium
GCCGACCGCACACTGGCGGATCAATTCACCGTCGCCATTGAGTAGGCCTGCGGCAGTACCCAGCAAAATCAATTTGTCTGCCCCGATAGCGGCGGCGCAGTGCACCGCGATATCTTCCAGCGACAGGTTGAAGATCTCACCGGTGGGCGAATAGCCCAGGGGGGATTGCAGGACAATAGAGCCATCTTGCAGTTGTCGGTGAATACCGCTGGCATCGACACGCCGTACCTTGCCGGTGTGGTGGAAATCGATGCCATCGACCACCCCGATGGGCCGTGCCGTGACAAAGTTGCCCGAGCAGACCCGCATGCGCGAGCCCTGCATGGGGGAGTTGGGCAGGCCCATGGAGAGCAGGGCTTCAATCTGCGCCCGCAGTGAGCCGGCGGCATCCTTGACGTGTTCCAGCGCGGCATTGTCGGTAATGCGGATACCGTCGTGCATCACACTTTGTAGCCCCGCCGACTGCAGGCGTTGGTCGATTTGTTCGCGGGAGCCGTGGATCAATACCAGGCGCACACCGAGACTGTTGAGCAGGGCGATATCGTGGATGATATGGGGAAAGTTTTCGTGTTGCGCCACAGCGCCCCCCAACATCAGCACAAAGGTCTTGCCCCGGTGCGCATTGATGTAGGGTGCGGTATTCCTGAACCAGCGTATATGGGCCCGCCCCGGCGTTGTCACGGTATCTCCAAGCTATTGATAAATAGAAGGATATTAAGGGTACAGAAAGCGGGGGGGATTAACTAATGGCAATATTGCACACAGTTTAAAGGCAGTAGAAGCGAATGCAGTGCTGCAGCAGTTCGATGCAGGGCTGAATCTGCTCCAGTTCCAGGTATTCATCGGGTTGGTGGGCGCGGTCAATGGAGCCCGGTCCCATAACGATGGTCTCCATGCCCAGTTGCTGCAGGAACGGCGCTTCCGTGGCAAAAGCCACAGCCTCGGCAGTATGCCCGGTGAGGGATTCGGCCAGTTTCACCAATTCACTGTCGGCGGCTTGTTCAAATGGCGCCACATCCTGGATCAGCGAGCGCAGCTCAATTTGCAGGCCATGCGATTGCGCCACTAGCTGCATACGCTGCGCGATCTCAGCGCGTACGGTGGCATTGTCGCTGCCGGGGGTCATGCGCAAATCGAAATGCAGTTCGGCCTGGCCGCAGATCCTGTTGGGGCTGTCGCCGCCGTGTATGCAGCCCAGGTTGAGGGTGGGGAAAGCGACCTTGAAAAATTCGCTGCTATAGCGCTCAGCGAGTTGCTGGCGATAGGACATCAGGTCACTCATCACCGCGTGCATGGCTTCCAGCGCGCTGTTGCCCAGGTCGGGGTTGGAGGAGTGTCCTGCGCGCCCTGTTACGCGCACGGCCTCCATCATGATGCCCTTGTGCATGCGCACGGGTACCAGCGAGGTCGGCTCGCCGATTATGGCGGCCCGGCTTTTGGGGCGGCCGGCGGCGGCGAGCTGGCGCGCCCCGTTCATGGAGCTCTCCTCGTCGGCGGTGGCCAGCAGGATCAGTGGTTGTTGCAGCGGAGTATCGATAAAGGCGCTGGCGGCGGCGATGGCCAGGGGGAAAAAGCCCTTCATGTCGGTGCTGCCCAGTCCGAACAGGCGGTTGTCACGCTCGGTCAGCCCGAGGGGGTCACTTTGCCAGCGGCCCTCATCGTAGGGGACGGTATCGGTGTGTCCCGCCAGTACCAGGCCTCCCGGGCCACTGCCGAGCGTGGCGATCAGGTTCGCTTTTTCCCCACCTGCCGTAATGTCCTGGATTTCTATCTGAAAACCCATGGGTTCCAGCCAGCTGGCAAGGAGGTCGATGACCGCGCGGTTGCCCTGGTCCCAGGCGGGATCAGTGGAGCTGACCGAGGGCGTACCCACCAGCTGCCTGAGTTGGCTTAAAATAAGTTTTTCTGGCTGGGGCATTGCGGCTCCGGGCTTGGCGACTCAGGATCTCAGGGGAGCCGGCCCGGTGTAACGAAGGCTGCGGCGCTACCCCCAGTCTAGACAAGGGCGACGCCACAGCCAAGTGAAGATCACTGTCTAGGGATTGAAAATACCCTTGAACAGGAAGAAAAACAGGATTGCCAGGCCGGCGCCCGCAGGCAGGGTGATAATCCACGACATGAAAATAGTGCCGATCACACGCAGGTTAATCGCGCCGATGCCGCGGGCAAAACCGACACCCAGCACCGCGCCTACCAGGGTGTGCGTGGTAGAGATCGGCAAGCCGGTGGCGGAGGCGATAACCACCGTGGAGGCTGCGCCCAGTTCAGCGGCGAAGCCGCGGCTGGGGGTTAGCTCGGTGATTTTAGTTCCCACTGTCTGAATGACCCGCCAGCCATAGGTGGCCAGGCCCACCGCGATGCCCATGGCGCCCACCAGCAGTATCCACCAGGGCATGGCGGACTTGGCGGCGATTTCACCACCAGACTGCACCGTACTGACGATAGCGGCCAGCGGCCCTACCGCGTTGGCCACGTCATTGGAGCCGTGGGCAAAGGCCATGGAGCAGGCGGTAAATACCATCAATACGGCAAACACCCGTTCTACGCTGCGAAAGCGATCCTGCTCGTCCGGCTCATCCTTGATACGACGCAGCAGTAGCGCTCCCAAGCCGGCTACCAGCAGGCCAATGACGATTGAGACGGGCACGGCGTTGGCGAACTTGCTGCCCAGCCCCAGATCCAGGTCCAGGCCGATGTGCTTGAGGCCTTTCAACAGTGTGACCATGGACATCATGAAGCCCACCATCCACATGTAGATGGGGATATATTTCTTGGCGCGATGGAACGGGTCTTCAGTATCGAGAATGAGGGCTTTAACGCTCATAAACAGGGCAAAGGATATGCTCCCTGCCATAATTGGAGACACCACCCAGCTGGCGACTATGCCGCCTACCTTACCCCAGTGCACGGCATCTACAGAGATGCCCACAGAGGCAAAACCTACAATGGCCCCGACGATGGAGTGGGT
>CBDTVJ010000548.1:0-2965 GCA_965363655.1 uncultured Halieaceae bacterium
TGCTGCGCCATGGCAGTACCGAGCAGAAGGCACGCTACCTGCCCGCGATCGCTGACGGCAGCCTGCGCCTGCAGGCCTTTGGCGTGACTGAGCCTGATAGCGGTACCGATACGTCGCGCATTCGCACCACGGCGGTACGCGATGGGGATGACTATGTGGTCAATGGCCAGAAGGTGTTTATTTCCCGCACTGAACATTCCGATTTGATGGTGCTGCTGGTCAGGACCGCCGCGCGGGAGGAAAGTGCCAGGCACACCGATGGCATGTCAGTGCTGCTGGTGGATTTGCGCGAGGCGGTGGGTAACGGACTGACCATCAAGCCCCTGGGCACCATGATGAATCACGCCACCACCGAGTTGTTCTTCGATAACCTCAGGGTGCCGGCAGAAAACCTGATTGGGGCAGAGGGTAATGGCTTCAGGTGTATCCTCGATGGTATGAATGCCGAGCGTATATTGATCGCAGCAGAGTGCATAGGCGACGCTCGCTGGTTTACGCAAAAGTCTGCCAGCTATGCGCGGGAGCGGGTGGTCTTCAACAGGGCCATCGGTGAGAACCAGGGCGTGCAATTTCCCATCGCCAGGGCGCATATACAAACTGCAGCGGCGGCCTTGATGGTGCGTGAAGCAGCCGAACTCTATGACGCGGGCCAGTCGGTAGGCGCTGAGGCCAATATGGCGAAACTGCTGGCATCCGAGGCCTCCTGGGCAGCGGCGGACACCTGCATCCAGACGCACGGGGGCTATGGCTTCACCACGGAATACGATGTGGAGCGCAAGTTCCGCGAAACCCGGCTCTACCAGGTGGCGCCGATCTCCACCAATCTGATCCTGTCCCATGTGGCAACGACTGAACTCGACCTGCCGAGGTCTTTCTAATGACAGGCGCGCTGGATGGCCTGCTGGTCATCGCACTGGAACAGGCGGTAGCGGCGCCGTACTGCAGTTCCCGCCTGGCGGATGCGGGCGCGCGGGTCATCAAGGTTGAGCGGGCCGAAGGAGACTTCGCGCGCAGTTATGACCATGTGGCAGATGGAGAAAGCGCCTATTTCGTCTGGTTGAACCGTGGCAAGGAATCGATTTGCCTGAATATCAAGGATTCGCGAGATGCCCGTTTGCTGCAGCGCATGTTGCTTGAGGCAGATGTCTTTATCCAGAACCTGGCACCGGGCGCCGCTGCGCGCTCGGGCTTTGATTCGGCGCAACTGCGTAAGGCCAACCCGCGGCTGATTACCGTGGATATCACGGGTTATGGCGAGCAGGGACCTTACCGTGACATGAAGGCCTATGACCTGCTGGTGCAGTGTGAAACTGGCCTGGCGTCCATAACCGGGGCGCCTGAACAGCCGGGCAGGGTGGGGGTGTCGGTGTGTGACATTGCCTGTGGTATGTATGCCCATGCCGCCGTGCTGGAGGCCCTGCTGGACAGGGAGAAGACAGGCAGCGGCAAGGGTTTATCGGTATCGCTGTTTGATGCCCTGGCCGAGTGGATGACGGTGCCCCTGTTGCATCAGGAATACACGGGCCAGGCACCTGCGCGCGTCGGCTTGCACCACCCGTCGATTGCCCCGTATGGCGCCTACACCTGTCGCGATGGGGAGCAGGTAGTGATATCGATACAGAATAATCGCGAGTGGAAAAATTTCTGCGAGCATATCCTGCAGCGTCCGGACTTCGTCGAGGCAGTCAATTACTGTGACAACGTGCAGCGCTGCGCCAACCGTGCCGCGCTGGACCGCGAGATCAACCGGATTTTCGGACAGCTAGAGCGGCAGGAACTGGTGCGGCAGCTGGAACAGGCCAGGGTGGCTTTTGGTGCGGTCAACTCGGTAGCCGACTTGTCACATCATCCACAGCTGCGACGCGCTAACGTGGAGACACCATCCGGTATCGTGCCGCTGGTCGCGCCTCCTGCACTGGTGGCTGGTCGCGAAACACTGCTGCGGCCTGTGCCCGCTATCGGCGAGCACAGTGATGCGCTGCGTGGTGAGTTTGCCGAGGATGGCTGATCGGCTACTTTTTGAACGGTATCTGGTGCGGCCATGAGCAGCGTTGACCTCGCTGCCCTGCAAAAGTGGATTGGCAGCACTGAAACCCGCAGTGACGTTATTTCACCAGTCCCGGCGGCTGGCTTGTCAGCGACGCTGGATTATTCATCGTCACGGGCGGGCCCCGGCGAGCCCCTGCCTCCGGCCTGGCACTGGTTGTATTTTCTACAGGCTCCCGCTGCCTCAGATATCGATGCAGATGGCCATGCTGCGCGCGGTGGATTCCTGCCCCCGGTGCCATTGCCGCGGCGCATGTGGGCGGGTAGCGAAATCCGCTTTGATATCCCTTTGCATATTGGCGATGAAGTGCGTCGCGAATCGACCGTTGTCGACATAAACCACAAGCAGGGCGCCAGCGGGGAACTGGTATTTGTCACGGTAGAGCATCACATTTATCGCGGTGAAATCCATGCCATCGAAGAGCGCCAGAACCTGGTCTACCGCAGTGCGGATGGAGGCCAGTCTCAGGGTGCTGCCAAACCAGCTCCTGCGCAGTGGTCGATGGAAGTGCGGCCGGACGCGGTGATGCTGTTTCGTTATTCAGCACTTACCTTCAACAGCCATCGTATTCATTATGACCGTGATTACGCCATGGCAGAGGAGGCTTATGCGGGACTGGTAGTGCAGGGGCCGCTGACGGCAACGCTACTGCTGGAATTGCTGCAGCGGGAGCTACCCGCTGCGCAATTGCAAACGTTTCGCTTTCGCGGTGTAAAGCCCCTGCTGGATGGGCAATCCTTCCAGGTACAGGGGCGTTGCGATGGTTCCGTGGTTCACCTGTGGGCCCTGGATGCATCCGGGGCCCTCGCAATGGATGCGCAGGTGGTTCTGCGGGAGGCCTAGAAGTGCACCCCCTTCATCAGTGAGGCCAGTGCCACCTGCTCGTTGGAGGCCTCTACCTTCTCGGTTTGTTTCTCG
>CBDTVJ010000549.1:0-2962 GCA_965363655.1 uncultured Halieaceae bacterium
TACGCATAATGTGTTCCACATTTCTCATTGCCCTACTTTTCAAAGGCTTACAGGCGGGCAGGTAGTGAACCCAAAGCCAAAGTGTATATTTTCGTGACACATTTAAGCTTTAGTTAAAGAGCGGCTATAGTCTATTTGGTTATTAGCGCCTCGTCGAGATCGGCACCCAGGGCCAAGGACTAACCCCAGATGCCTACAGGCCCCTCTAAACCTGCTGTAAGTAGATTACCAGTCCAGTGGTAATGGGCCAGTTCATGGCACTACTAGCCCTTCCCAGAATGCCATTGCTCTATCAGACACATGAGGCTGGCTGTAGCCCTGATCCGGATACCACTGCGGCCATGAGATAATTCCGTTATCAAACTTATACGCAGCGAGCATATCCGCAAGCGCACCCGTATAGCTTAGTGCCCGTAATTTCTCGAATCGAATATCATTTTGCTGTGTCACTACAGCTCGCCTCTCTCCGTAGCCAATGCAGCCATCGCGCCCTGGGGGATCTGCTCAGACTCCTTCATCATTTCCAAAGCATTGGCCTTCATGGTTCGACCTTCAGCGTGGTCGGTAGCATAGCTACTCTTGGATAACCTTACGTCCGCTTTCGCCTAACAGCGGACGTTAGCCTCTTCATCTTTCGAGCAAGAAAAAGCCCACACTGTGGTGGGCTTCATCGTGTGATCCAGCCAGGACAGCGGACAGGCTATGCCATGCCATGCGCTGAGGCAGCGGCGTCACAACACACGTCCTACTGGCATTCCGTGGACCGGGCCATATGCACATCACCACCAATATTGGCGACATCAAAGATCTGTATTGCAGGGGCAAATCCGTCTGCATAGACCTGAAGTGTGAAGTGCCCATTACTGTCTAGAGGAAACTCCAGCTCGTAGCTACCTTCGTTGTCACAAGAGAAAACGTACGAGCCATTCGCCAATACAAGAGCACACACCGGTTCTGTCATGTCCTGCAGTAGTACCCCTCCTGATATGCGGTGAATCATGCCCGCCGATTGAGGTGTGGGAATAGGGGTTGCCGGTTCATTGTAATCAGCGCAAATCCCGGTGCTGAACAAGGTAACATTTTCGTGAACTGTTCCTGGAAGATTTTCTATCAGAGGTAAATAACCGTCCGCATATATTTGCCGATAGACCGAACCATTTTCTTCTCGAAATAAATCCGTCAATGCATATTCACCTTGCGGATCACAGGAAAACATATACTGGCCACTCGCCAGCACGATAGCGCAAAGTTCTTCGCCCGCCTCATTCGCCACCTTACCCGAGAGGGATACGTTGCTGTCCAGGCTCTGCGAACCACTTCATTCCTAACTGGCCCGCCTTAGCAGGACTATCGCGATAACCAGCAGCAGTAGCCCCGGCGACAGAACCGTCAGCACGACATTCCACTGCATGATACCGGCCAGATGACCACTGATCTGCTGTATCAGGTAATAGGTGATTCCGATTAACCCGCCCATCGCGATACGCTGCCCCACCGAAACACTGCGCACCGAACCCAATAGAAACGGCAGCGCCATCAGCGCCATGCCCAGTATCCCCACTGGAATACTCATTTGGGTCCAGAAAATGACTCTTTGCGATTCAGAGTTCATATTGTTTTCTTCCAAACGCCGAATAGATCGCCACAGGTCAGCTGGGGAAAGTGAGCTTGCAGGCGTTATCAAGGTACGGGTCTGATCTTCGCTGAGCAATGCCTGCCAGAGCATGACGTCTTCAAGCTGTGTTTGCGAATGCTCGCCTTGTAGCGTTGTCTCACGCACCTGGCGCAGTAACCAGGTGTTGTCCTGCAACAGCTCTGCCTTTGGAGTTTGCAGCATTCTCTGGAGGACACCGTGCTCATCAAACTGATAGATTTCCACGCCGGCAAGGCTGCGGTCAGGCAGAACACTGCCAAAGCGAATAAACTGCCCCGCATTGCGAGTCCAGAACTCTTTGATGACGCCCTTCCCGGATTCTCCGTCAAGACCAACCCGGTCATCTTCTATCAGGGTTTTGCCCCTGAGTTGAGCGGCATGGAACTCCGCCCTGGGAATAACCAAATTTTGTAGCAACAGTACGATGGCAATTAATGCCAGCGACAGCTTCACAATGGGAACGGAGAGTCGCCGCGTGGAAATGGCGGCGGCACGCATCGAGGTTAACTCCAGGTTGTTCGCCAGCGCCCCCAGCCCCAACAGCCCCCCCAACAAAACGGTTACCGGAAGTAAGTTGACTGCCAGTGCCGGCAGGCTGTAGGCAACTACCAGCAATGCATCGACGAGTTCATAGCTACCATCTCCAACATCCTCAAGCTCTTCAGACAGGGCGAGAAAACTGAACAGGGACAGCAGCAGCAGTAGCACCGGAATGCAGCCTGCCAGGAAGCTGCTGCCGATATAGCGGTCAAGTATGTTCATTATTGCGGGTCAGCCGTTTGTAGCCCAGTAAATGCCACGGTAAGTATAAAAGTGCTACCAGTAGAGCCAGCAGCAATGGCGCCCACCAAATACTCGTTGCCGCTTGTTGCTCCACCCAGGTGCGACTTATGCCTATCAAATTGTAATATGCTGCATAGATAACAAACGCCAGCAACAGTTTGGCGTAGCGCCCATGGCGCGGTCTGCTGCGACTAAGCGGAACCGCCAGCAGGGCAAGCAGCACGGTTGTAATCGGGTTTGATAGACGCCACTGGTACTCAGACTTGTCTTTAGGGTTCGTGGAGGATGCCAGGTTGGCAGTCGCGACCGATTTCGATTTATATTCGGGCGGTTCGGGCTGTTCGTTGGCAACTTTCATGGTGAAGTGTTTGAGTTGTACAAACAGGTCAGGCCCATCCTCCACCCGTTTAAAAATACGGGCGTTGTCCAGCTCAAGCGCCTGATAGTCAGACCCCGGCTGCTCCACCAGGAGCCCCGTCTGCGAGGATATAATTTGTAGATCTTCGCCGGTTCGGGTGCGAATAA
>CBDTVJ010000550.1:0-2953 GCA_965363655.1 uncultured Halieaceae bacterium
CAGGCAAGCGCACGGTGAATCGCCCAGCCATACTCACAAAACCGGAAGCTCACTCACCGAGTCATCAGAATCTCGCCCTGTTCCGGGTTTACGTCGGCTATCGTTCCCTGCTCTCTATCGTATTGCTTATCATGTTGGTGAGCCCCAATACACGGCAGCTGGTGGGCTCACTTAACCCGACCCTCTACATGACTGTGGCACTGGCGTATCTGGCTACCAGCATTCCACTGGTCGGCTCTCTCTCCACCAGACTCAACGAAAGCCAGAAGCTAATGCTACTGGTGTTCCTGGTCGATATCGTCGCCATAACGCTGCTGGCAGATAGCAGTGGGGGAATGATCAGTGGCTTACCGGTACTACTGGTCATTACTGTCGCCGCCAGCGCCGTACTGATCGTCAACCGAACCCTTGCGACCCTGATCGCCGCCCTCAGTGTACTGGCCATTTTGTTGGACACCGGGTGGTTAATGCTCCACCACGTGCTCGACAGCAGTTCCCTGTTTCCGGCGGGGATATTGGGCCTGCTCATTTTCGCTGTTTCCCTGATGGTGCAACCCATTGCTCATCGCCTCGGCCGGGCAGAGGAATTGGCACGTAATCGCGCCAGTGACCTCTATAGCCTGCAGCGACTCAATGAACAAATCGTGCAGCATATGCAGACGGGCATACTGTTGGTGGATAACGAGGGCGCCGTGAGGATCATGAACAAGTCTGCCACCGGCCTACTTGCGCCAGAGAGACCCGTCACAGTGGAGCAGGGTCGTCAGCTAGCTGACTACTGCCAGGAACTGGCTTACCAGTTCGAACATTGGAAGGATACCGGTATCCACCGGGCAAAACCTTTCACTGTGCTGGAAGGCGCGCCCCCGGTGATCGCCCATTTCAGGGAGCTGCAACCAAACATCAACCGCGAAGCACTGGTTTTTGTAGAGGATTACACACCGGTAACCCAGTATGCCCAGTCACTCAAACTGAACTCCCTGGGTCGATTAACAGCCAGTATTGCCCATGAGATTCGCAACCCACTTGGCGCGATCAGCCATGCCGCCCAGTTACTACAGGAATCCCCTCACCTGACAGCGCCCGACCAGCGCTTGGCTGACATCATCCAGAACCATTGTGAGCGGGTAAACCAGATTGTAGAAAGTGTTATGCAAATCTCACGACGTGAACCACCCAAGCCCGAGTATATATTGCTGACACCCTGGTTAACCGAATTTGCCAGTGGCTACCTCAGCGCCCTGAACCGTCCGGCGGAAGTTACTATCGACTGTGATTACAAAGAACTGCTGATTGAATTCGATCCGGAAAATTTACAGCGTGTATTCGCCAACCTGTTGGATAATGCCTTGCGCCATAGCAAACTGGAGACGGGCAGAGAGTGCGCGAGAATTGAAGTCAACCTGGATTTCACTAATCATCAGTGCATTATCGATATCATCGATGAGGGGAGCGGCGTTCCCTCTTCGGAAACCGGCAAGCTGTTCGAACCTTTTTTTACCACACTGGAAGAAGGCAGTGGCATGGGATTGTACCTGTGCAAGGAATTGTGTGAAATCAACAATGCGGATCTCAACTATCGCCCTACTGCCAAGGGCGAGAGCTGCTTCCGCATCTCCATGAACCAACGAGCCCTGTAAATGTCTGCACAAAGCGTTTTGATTGTCGATGACGAGCCGGATATCCGTGAATTACTGGCTATAACGCTGAGTCGAATGGGACTGGAAACCCACTCCGCAGCAACTCTTGAAGAGGCCATAAAAATGGTCGCCTCGGTGACGCCTGACCTTTGCCTGACCGACATGCGACTACCGGATGGAAACGGCATTACGCTGGTAGAGTATATCCAGCAGGAGTTTTCCCATATACCTGTCGCCATGATCACCGCTCATGGCAGTGTAGAAACAGCCATCTCAGCGCTCAAGGCTGGAGCTTTCGATTTCATCAGCAAACCGATTGAGCTGGAGGCACTACGCAAGCTGGTCAGTTCTGCCCTGCAGTTAGAGGGAGACACCAGGAAAACCGAAGATGCCGTGGATGAGGAACTGATCGGTTCTGCACCGAGCATCCAAAACCTGCGTCAACAAATTTCAAAACTGGCGCGCAGCCAGGCTCCGGTCCATATCCACGGCGAATCCGGTAGCGGTAAGGAAGTCGTCGCCAGGCTGATCCACAATAACGGCCCCAGGGCAGCGGGTGCCTTTGTTGCCGTGAACTGCGGCGCCATTCCGCCTGAACTCATGGAAAGCGAGCTATTTGGCCACATGAAAGGCAGTTTTACCGGCGCCAACCATGACAAGGTCGGGCTGTTCCAGGCGGCATCAGGTGGCACCCTGTTTCTCGATGAAGTGGCCGACCTGCCTCTGGCAATGCAGGTAAAGTTGCTGCGCGCAATCCAGGAAAAAATGGTACGTCCGGTGGGCGCGAGTGAGGAACAAAGTACCGACATCCGTCTTCTCAGCGCTACCCATAAGGATCTTGCCAAGGAGGTGGAGGCCAGCCGCTTCCGTAAAGACCTCTACTACCGGATTAATGTTATCGACGTCATTGTTCCCAGCCTGCGCGAACGACTTGAGGATCTCCCCGCCCTTACCGATACCATTCTGGAGCGAATCTCACAGGAGGAAGGGAACGAGAAAGTCCAGTTGGATCCTACCGCCCTGGCAGCCCTGGGCAATTACAGTTTTCCTGGTAACGTACGCGAGCTTGAAAATATGCTGGAACGCGCGCTCGCGCTCTCCGATGAAGGGCGGATTACTGCCGACGACCTGCAGTTTTCCAATACGGTGTCTGCGCCAGCCCCCGCTGCGAAAAGTAACGCCCCGAAAGAGCGATCCGGTGGCGAAAGATCATGGGAGGAAGCTCACGGGGATCTCGAGGGGTACCTGGAAGATATCGAACGACAGATACTCAGTGACGCACTGGAAGAATGCCGCTGGAACAAAACCGCCAC
>CBDTVJ010000551.1:0-2949 GCA_965363655.1 uncultured Halieaceae bacterium
ATCGACCGCCTGTCGCTGCGTGAGGTCACCCGCTGGCGATGGTAGCCAGGGCTTTGCCACGACCTTTTTTCGCTCATAGATTCTCCGAGGACTCCCCATGAAACAGCAGGAATTTGCTGCGCTCGCAGCGCAGGACTTCAACCGTATACCGGTCAGCCGTGAAGTGCTGGCTGATCTTGAAACACCCATTAGTGCCTACCGCAAACTGGCGGAAGGGCCTTACTCCTATTTCTTCGAATCGGTACAGGGCGGTGAAAAGTGGGGCCGTTATTCCATTATCGGCTTGCCCTGCCGTACGCTGTTGAAGGTGTTTGATCATCGCGCTGAGATCTGGGTCGATGGCCAGCTGAGCGAAAGCGAGGAAGTCGCCGATCCGCTGGCTTATGCGGAGGCGTTCCAGCATCGCTACCGCACAGCGCCCCGCGATGAGCTGCCGGTTTTTCATGGCGGTCTGGTAGGCTACTTTGGCTACGACACTGTGCGCTATGTTGAGCCGCGTCTGCAGGCGGGTACGCCGCCGGACGGTCTTGGAACACCGGATATTTTGTTGATGTTGTCCGAAGAAGTACTGGTGTTCGACAACCTGGCGGGCACCATCCGCCTTATTGTGAATGCGGACCCGGCGCGGGAAAACGCTTTGGGCGAAGCTCATGCACGCCTGGCTGCATTGGTGCAGCGCCTGCGTGAGCCGATGGCGCCGTTACCTGAGGTGGTGCTGGATGCGGCGGACAGTGCAGTGCTGGAACAGCAGGCGCAGTCGGATTTTACCCAGGAAATGTACGAAGCGAGTGTCGACAAGGTCAAGGAGTATGTGCTGGCCGGGGATGTGATGCAGGTAGTGCCGTCCCAGCGCATGAGCATTCCCTTTACTGCGCCACCGCTGAACCTGTATCGCGCCCTGCGTAATCTCAATCCCTCTCCCTATATGTATTTCCTGGACCTGGAAGACTTCCACATCGTAGGCTCCTCTCCGGAAATCCTGGCCCGCCTGGAAAAAGGTGAGGTGACGGTGCGCCCGATCGCCGGCACCCGGCGTCGGGGGCACAGCGCGGAAGAGGATGATGCCATGGAGGCGGAGCTGCTGGCGGATCCCAAGGAAATCGCCGAGCACCTGATGCTGATTGACCTGGGGCGCAACGATGTGGGGCGTATCGCTGAAACCGGCTCGGTGGAGTTAACCGACAAGATGGTGGTGGAGCGCTACTCCCACGTGATGCATATTGTGTCCAACGTCACCGGCCGCCTGCAAGCTGGCAAGACGGCCATCGATGTACTGCGGGCTACCTTACCCGCCGGTACCCTGAGTGGCGCGCCCAAAATTCGCGCCATGGAAATAATTGACGAGCTGGAGCCGGTCAAGCGGGGTGTTTACGGTGGCGCTGTGGGCTATATTTCCTGGGCGGGAGATATGGATACGGCTATTGCCATTCGCACCGCTGTGATCAAGGACGGCACACTGTATATACAGGCGGGCGGCGGTGTCGTAGCCGATTCGGTACCGAAGCTGGAGTGGAAGGAAACGCACAACAAGGCGCGGGCCATGTTCCGGGCCGCATCCATGGTATTGGCGGGGGAGGATTGAGCATGTTGTTGATGATAGACAATTACGATTCCTTCACCTACAACGTGGTGCAGTACCTGGGTGAACTGGGCGCCGATGTGCACGTGGTGCGCAATGATGAGATCACCGTCGCTGATATTGCGGCCCTGCAGCCGGAGAACATTGTGATTTCTCCCGGCCCGTGTACGCCCAATGAAGCGGGTATCTCCATGGATGTGATTCGCCAGTACGCGGGCGTTGTGCCGCTATTGGGTATCTGCCTTGGCCACCAGAGTATCGGGCAGGTATTTGGCGGCAAGGTGGTGCGCGCGCGCAAGGTGATGCACGGCAAGACCTCTCCCATCCACCATCGTGGTGAGGGTGTGTTCCGCGGGCTCAGTCAGCCTTTTGAAGCCACCCGTTATCACAGTCTGGTGGTGGAAAAAGACAGTCTGCCCGACTGTCTGGAGATCACCGCCTGGACTTGTACCGAAGCGGGTGAGGTCGACGAAATCATGGGCCTGCGCCACAGGGAGTTGGCAATCGAGGGGGTGCAGTTTCACCCCGAGTCCATACTTACTGCGCACGGGCATGACCTGCTGCGCAATTTTCTGGAACAGTAGGGGGTTATGCAATGACTATCCAACAAGCCCTGGCCACCGTGGTGGAAGGCGAAAGTCTCAGTCAGGAGGCTATGGCCGCAGTGATGCGCCTGGTGATGTCTGGCGAGGCCACAGACGCGCAGATTGGCGGCCTGCTGGTCGCCCTGCGTATGAAAGGGGAAAGCATCGACGAGATTGCAGGCGCTGCCCAGGTTATGCGCGAACTGGCCACTCCGGTTGAGGTGGAAGGTGAGCATCTGGTGGATCTGGTGGGAACCGGTGGCGATGGTGCCAACCTGTTCAATGTTTCCACCGCGTCCAGTTTTGTGGTGGCCGCCGCAGGGGCGAAGGTTGCCAAGCATGGCAATCGCTCGGTCTCCAGTACCAGTGGTAGCTCCGATGTCCTTGAGTACCTGGGCGTCCCCCTGGACCTGGCTCCAGAGCAGGTGGCGCGGGCGATCGATGAAGTGGGCGTGGGCTTTATGTTTGCCCCAGCGCACCACAGCGCCATGCGTTATGCCATTGGCCCGCGCAGGGAGCTGGGGATGCGCACCATGTTCAACATCCTGGGACCACTGACCAATCCGGCGGGTGTGAAGCGCCAGGTTGTCGGGGTGTTCTCGGCAGACTTGTGCCGGCCGCTGGCGGAAGTACTCAAGGTGCTCGGTGCCGAACATGCCATGGTAGTGCATTCTGATGACGGGCTGGATGAGATATCCATCGCCGCCGGCACGCAGGTTACGGAGCTGCGCAACGGTAGCATTGAAACCTACCATATCAGTCCCGAGGAGTTTTCAATCCAGCGCC
>CBDTVJ010000552.1:0-2941 GCA_965363655.1 uncultured Halieaceae bacterium
CTTATCTGCAGACACTGGCCCTCGCCTGCGACAGGGCGCCCGCCCTTGACCTGGCCTGCGGGACGGGCAGGAACGGACTCTATCTTTTGGCCAGGGGCGTCCCTGTGGTCTTTGCAGACCGCAACAGCGAGCGTCTGGAACAGGTCAGCAGGCAGCTGGAAGCAAAGCCCTTCACACGGCAAAAGCAGCAGGGGCGAACCTGGCTGGTGGATTTTGAAGTCCCCGGCACTCGGCCACTGCAAGCGGAATCCTTCGGCGCTATCCTGGTATTTCGCTACCTGCACCGACCTCTGCTGCACGACATAAAAGAGGCGGTAATACCGGGCGGACTGTTGATCTACGAAACATTCACTGTGGAGCAGGCCAGGTTCGGCCGCCCGCGTAATCCGGATTTCCTGTTGCGCAGTGGGGAACTCAGGGAGTGCTTTTCCAAATGGAACATCCTGCACGATTTCGAGGGCATAGAGCGCGACCCTGGCAGTGGGGAGCCTCGCGCCATCGCTCAACTGGTGGCGGAAAAACCCGATAATATTGCCTTGTCCCGGTCTGGCTCGTATGACCAATAGAAAATCCAGCGACGAGGAAAGCACCTGTCCCTGTGGCAGAGAGCTTGAGTACTCCAAATGCTGTGGTCGCTATCTGAACGGCGGCGAAGTTCCAGCAAGCGCTGAACAGTTGATGCGCTCGCGCTACTGCGGCTTTGTAGTCTGCGACGAGCCCTATCTGTTAGCGACCTGGCATCCCGATAAGCGACCAAGCGCGGTGCGCCTGGACGACACACAGCGTTGGCTGGGACTCAGTATACGTGCCACTGAGCAAGGTGGGCCTGGTGACAGTACTGGCATCGTGGAGTTTGTGGCACGTTTTAAAATCGACGGTAAGGGCCATCGCCTGCACGAGATCAGTCGCTTTGAGAAAATCGAGGGCCGCTGGTATTACCTTGATGGGCAGCATCTGTAGCCTGGACAGCCTCGGTGCACTCATTTTTTATATTCAGACTATACTCGATACTAGCTGATACATTTTTACCTTCCAACCCGTGAGAAAAGCGCATGAGTGAATGGCAAACCCCGTTATCTTCAGTAAGCGATGAACAGTTAAGTCGCGCCTTACTGCAAGCCCATGTGCCTGCGTTGATGGCGGCATTGATGCATATAACCGGCAACCGCGATCACTTCGCCTTTTTGCAGCCCCGATTTGAGCTCCTTGCCGAGGAGGAAGACGGCCTGACTGAGGCTGAGCGGATACGCGCTCGCGATCTGGCGTTGTCCGTGCTGCAGCAGTATCGGGATGGCGGATGCCAGGCGCTGGCCGAACTGGCTTCGAAAGATGTCACTGCAGCCATGAACTACATCACCGGCCAGGATATCGAACCGGCCGATATACCATTTCACCGGGAGGAGCTGAACCTGTATGGCGAGGATTCGCGCAGAGTAGCTATTGAAAAGGGCGCCATATCAGAAGATTACAAGGTGCTAATTATCGGTACCGGTATGTCTGGCATCCTGGCCGCCGTGCGGCTGCAAGAGCAGGGCATTCCCTTTTTGATGCTGGAGAAAAACCCGGAGATGAGTGGCACCTGGTATGAAAATACCTATCCCGGTTGCCAGGTGGATAGCGCCAATCATTTGTACAGCTATATCTTTGAACCTAACAACCAGTGGCCAGGGCACTTTTCCGGTAGTGCAGAGCTGTATGCTTATTTCAACCGTATCGTCGACAAGTACGAGCTGCGCCAGCACGTGCGCCTCAACACCATGGTGCACAAAGCGACCTTCAGTGAATCCCAAAATCGCTGGACGCTGGAAGTCGACAGTAACGGCAAGCGTGAAACCCTGCTGGCAAATAGCCTGATAAGTGCAGTGGGCCAGCTCAATAGCCCCAAAATGCCTGATCTTGACGGTCTCGACAGTTTTACAGGCGTCTCTTTTCACTCTGCCCGCTGGGAACATCAACACGATCTGGCGGGAAAACGGGTAGTCGTGATTGGCACTGGCTGCAGCGCCGCGCAGTTCGTGCCGGAAATAGCACCACACTGTGGCGATCTCAAGATTTTCCAGCGCTCAGCACCGTGGCTGCAACCTGCAGAAAATTATCACCAGGCCATGACCGACGAAGAGCTCTGGCTGTTTCGGGAACTACCATTTTACGCACGTTGGTACCGCTTCTTCCTGTTCCGTGCAGTCGCCGCGGATGGCCTGCTACCACTGATGTACTCCGAGCCCGGTTGGCAGGGACCAGCGGGTACTATTGGTGAGGGCAACGAGATGCTGCGAGCTGGCATGGTCGAGTCATTAACGGAGCAGGCAGGTACTGATAAGGAGCTGCTGGAAAAATTGATTCCCGACTATCCCCCCGGAGGTAAACGGCCGGTGTTGGACGACGGCTCCTGGATCTCCGCTCTTAAACGGGACAACGTGCACCTGCTTACCGAAAAAATAGCCAGGGTAGTGCCAGAGGGCATACTCACATCGGAGGGTGTTCTGCACGAGGCGGATGTCATAATTTATGGCACCGGATTCAAGGCTGACCAGTTTCTCGTTCCCATGCAGATTATCGGGCGCAATGGCCGAGACCTCGTCAGCGAGTGGGGCGGCGATCCCAAGGCCTATATGGGCACTGTAGTCTCAGGCTTTCCCAATTTTTACTGCCTGTACGGGCCCAACACTAATATCGTGACTGGGAGCAGTATTGTATTTTTTGTCGAATGCCAGATGCGTTATGTGATGGGCTGCCTGAAACTTCAACTGGAGAACGACTACAGCTCTATGGAATGCAAGGAAGAAGTCATGGAGCGTTATAACACCCGCATCGATGAACTCAACAGCCAGCGCGCATGGGGCGATCCCGCCGTTAACAGCTGGTATAAGAATAATGCAGGTCGCGTCACCCAGAATTGGCCCGGCACTCATGGCGAATGGTGGCAGCAAACCCGGTCACC
>CBDTVJ010000553.1:0-2939 GCA_965363655.1 uncultured Halieaceae bacterium
CTGCAAGCAGCGGATTCGCGGCTGCGCTGGTTACATAACTACAGCGTGGGCATGGATCGCTGCACGGGCCTGAGTGACGCGCAGCTACGCAACGTCGTATTCACCAATAACAAGCGCCTGTCAGGTCCGGCAATCGCCGAACATACCATGGCCATGTTGCTGTCACTGAGCCGCAACCTGCCCGCTTATCTAAGGGCTCAGGATCGCGCAGAATGGCAGCGGGAACTGGCGGGATTGCCAGGTTTTGGCGAACTCAAGGGCAAGACACTACTGGTTGTAGGTCTCGGTGGTATTGGTACTGAAATCGCCTGGCGCGCGCATGGGCTGGGCATGCGGGTAATCGCAACGCGCAACTCTTCCCGCGAAGGTCCGGAGTATGTCGAGTACGTTGGACTGGCCAATGAGCTGCACAGCCTGGCGGCCAAAGCGGACGTGGTGGTCAACGCCCTGCCGCTGACCCCGTCGACCACTGGCATCTTTAACCAGGCGTTTTTTACTGCGCTTAAACCCGGGTCGATTTTTCTTTCAGTGGGACGGGGTAAAAGCACCGTGACCGCAGACCTGGTCGCCGCGCTACAATCGGGGAAACTGTTCGCAGCGGGACTGGACGTCACCGATCCTGAACCACTACCGGCTGACAGCCCCTTGTGGAAAATGGACAACGTGATAATCACCCCACATATTTCAGCCGCTGGCGTCGACAGCATCCGCCGCACCATGACCATTGCCGTGGAGAACCTGCGACGTTATGTCGAGGGAGAGCCGCTGCTGAATATCGTGGATATGGGCAAGGGATATTGATCACAGGGTTTTCCTGCCTGGCCAGGAAGACCGCTTAGGGGGCAATGCTTTGTCGGTTGGGCATCTCTTGTTGTGTATATCGAGCCAAATCGCGAACCAAAAAAAACCGCCTGAGGGCGGTTTCTTCGGACCGTAGCGAGCTAGGCGCGCTTTTTCCTTGCCACACCCATCAGCCCTAACAGCGCTGAGCCGAACAACCAGGCTGCTGCAGGAATAGGTATGGGTGCCAACACCTCACCCTCAGCTACCGTCGTAAAGGTCAACTTCTTCTGAATCCAGGCAAGTTCACCGCTGGCATTGGTGGTGGCCGTCAGCGTATTCTGAATACTCACAGCGACGTCACGCGCAGGATCGAAAAACACGAGAGCAGGATCCACGAGGGCATCCAATGTCCACGTGTCCAGGACGGGGCCTCCTGCTCCCGAGTCGCTAAACGACACAAGGTCAGCTGTAAAAAATGTCGGATTATCGCTAGTATTGCTTCTGGCTGTGAGGAGCAAGGAGGCAGTGACCACATCAGCTGCATCGATGCCAGCCCCGGAGATATTGTAATCTCCGAACTCAGACACAGAGATACTAGAGACTTCTCTATTATTGGTCGAATATACGCGGTCGAAGATAAAATTGGCGGCTGCAGTAACTACCCCAACTCCATTACCGGACTCTGCCCGAAAATTCGGCGGTAGGAAACTCACGGTATCCCCGATTATAGTCGGGGTGCCGAACCACGTCAGTGCTGTACTGTTTACAACGTCATCGTACTCATAGTTGACGTTAGTGCCGACAAGCTGCACCGTTGCAGCATACGATGACAGCGCACAAAGAGAAAACCCTGCAACCGCTGCTGTCTTTACAACTTTCTTTACAACTTTTGAAATCATCACCAATTTCCTTGTTATATGCCCATTAGCCTAGCATGCTTTTTATACTAGGCAACTTTTACACATTCTCTACCCCCCCGAAACGACAAAGGGGTTCTCTGGCACGTCAAACGGGTCGGTTGCTCCGCCCCCTCACCCCACCCAATGCGAGCAGGCCAGCCGCTATCACCCATCCAAAAACTTTAATCACCAACCGCGCGCCAAAATTCTTCTTTATCGTGACACAACACACAAGCAAGATATGTGCCACCTCTATAAAATCAATGACTTACGATAAGTTTTATAACAATACACTTAAAAGTGTAAAATTTAGTGACAGAAATTGACCGATATAGCGGTCATAAGTGGCCAAAATTAGCTTCGAATTTGTTCAGTTATGCGTCCTAATTCGATGATTTGCCCAACCTTTTCCCATAATAATCACAAGGATAAATAAGGTACCCTCTGCGCAGTCATTAACTCCCGGGGCGCCAACCACCGTGAAAACCGGCCGGCACGCGATGCGACAAGTGCACCTTGGCCAGAGGGCCGTCTGCCAGCTTCAGGGCGTTAAATATGTACAGGCTGCTGGTGCGCGTCTCGAAGCTGGTGACAATGGCAAGCAGGTAGCCCTCCCCCTCTGCAGCACTGTCTGCAGCAGGCACAAAAATCGCCTCCGAGGTCATTGCCTGGCCACAGGAATAACGGTCTACCGCCCCGGTCTCGTGATCATAATGGCCCACCACGTTGTAGAAATTGTCATTTTCCTCCAGGGTGCTGCGCAGTTCGCCGTCAGGAGAGGTGTACCAGCCGTGGCGATACTCCTTACCGGTAAAGCGCGGGTCGCACTGGGGGAACTCGGATTCAAACTGGTCGATACGTTCAAAGGTGGCGCGCGGTGCCGCCGCATTCATGTCAATAGTCCAGCGTGTCAGGAAGGGCTGGGTTTGGCCGGTGGACTCGCCGTCCGGGGTGGGGAATAGCGGTGCCTGCTCGAACTGGCAGGCGTCCACGGCAATCACACCGTCCTTATCGAAACCATTCATGAAGTGGAAGGCAAAGCTGATATCCATTTCTACCCAACGGATGTCTTCAGTGGTACCGCCATGACGCGGCAGAATCCCCAGGTGAACGCCTTTCTCTGGCTCCCAGGCGAAGGGAGGACCGCCCTCCATGGCACGTTCCAGACTGCCAGTGATGGGCATTATCGGAATAACGATGTAGTTATCCGTGATCACAAAGTCGTGCACCATGGCAGAATAAGGGGTGGGTACAAGA
>CBDTVJ010000554.1:0-2938 GCA_965363655.1 uncultured Halieaceae bacterium
CCTTTACCAATGCCGCTGCGGTAGCAACGACACTTTCATCCTGCAGGCCGCGGGGCAGCACCACGCCCAGGCGCCCGATGCTATAGTTTTTTGTTCCCGAGGCATGTACCCGATCATGCCAGCGCATGCGAGGGGGCAGGAAGATATCCTGGTGTCCATCCCGTTCCAGCGCGCTGGGCCAGCGCCTGCCACAGGCATTCTCGAAACTGAGTTCTACCTGGTGACTGGTCGCCAGTTCGTTCAGCAGTCGGCGCGCCTCACCGCTGACCAGGTCGTGGCGTTGTGACAGCTGGTCGCGCAGAAAAGATCTTTCGCGACCGCTGTCCAGTGTTATTTCGGTGGTAAAGGGCAGGTCGGCCACCTGCTGCAGGCGCATATCCTCCAGTAGCAGGCCCAGTACTTTGCGATCCAGCAGGCTGGCGATGCGCACCAGTGTTTCCAGCGTGTTTCGATTTATTCCATGCAAGTCTATGGGCACAAGTATGCAGCGGCGCAGCGCGGATTCATTCATCCGCCTTGTCCTCCTTGCCGCTGAATTTCCTGGCTTGCTCCTGCAACTCCTCCACACGCGCCAGCACACAGTCGTCGATGGAGCTATGGCTAAAGCCGGTGAGTATTTCCAGCGCCTGGTCAATACTGCTCACGCTGTAGATGTGAAAGTTGCCGGCGGCCACGGCGTCGAGTACGTCCTGTCGCAGCATCAGGTGTACCTCGTTGGCGGCGGGGATGACAACACCCTGTGTGCCACTGAGGCCGCGGGAAAAGCAGATATCGAAAAACCCCTCGATTTTTTCGTTGGCGCCGCCAATGGCCTGCACCTGTCCGTGCTGGTTCAGTGAGCCGGTGACAGCCAGGTCCTGCCGCACGGGAATACTGGCAATGGCGGAAATTAGCGCCACCAGTTCTGCCACTGAGGCGCTGTCACCTTCAATGCCACCATAGGACTGCTCGAATACCAGGCTGGCGGCCAGCGGCAGCGGTTGGTTCCGGGCGTAGCGGTTGGCCAGCAGGGAGCTGATGATCATCATCGCCTTGGAGTGAATTTTGCCGCCCAGGTCCACCTCCCGCTCGATATCCAGCACTTTCCCCGCGCCGAGGCGGGCGGTGGCGGTGATACGGGTGGGTTTGCCAAAGGCGTAGTCGCCCAGCAGGTACACTGCGAGGGCATTGACCTGTCCAACTGTTTGTCCAGTGGTGTCGATCAGCATGATGTCGCGCAGGATGCCCTCGTGGGACTTCTCCCGAAACTGGTCGAGGCGGTGAATAGCGGCAGTCGCGGCCGCGCTGACATGTTCTGCGCCAATCAGCTGGTCACCGGCCTGGCGGGCGCGGAAGTCACTCTCGGTCAACAGATTGCCCAGTCGGCCCTGGTGTAGGCTCAGCTTGTCGGAGTCTTCCATGCGCCGGGCCGCGTACTCAATGACCCTGGCCACACCCTCGCTGCTTAAGGGCAGCAGGCTGTCGCGCTCCTGTAGTGTCTTGATCATGCGGGCGAATAAAGCCGTGCTTTCGGGCGAGCGCGCCACATCCTCCGACATGTCCGCTGCCACCTTGAACAACGAGGCGAACTCCGCGTCGTACTGTTGCAGGATGTAGTAAATATAACGATCACCGGTGAGGATGACTTTGAGCTGTAGCGGCAAGGCCTCCGGTTGCAATTGTACGGTGCTGACAAAACTGAAAATCTGTTCCAGCGACTGGATACGGATCTCGCGTGCCTTGAGGGCGCGTTTCAGTGCGATCCAGGCATAGGGGCTGGTCAGCAACTTGTCAGCTTCCAGTATCAGGTAACCGCCGTTTGCCCGGTGCAGGGCGCCCGCTTTTATCAGGTTGAAGTCCGTCACCAGGGTGCCCATCTGTGAGAGGTGTTCGACCCGACCTATCAGGTTGGCAAAACTGGGGCTGTCCTCGTAGATAACGGGTGCACCCTGCAGCTCTTTGTTATCGACCAGGATGTTTACCGCGTACTGGGGGAATTCCCGCACCCGGTCCTTCAGGTTTTCCGGTATGGACGACTCTTCCTGCGTTCGCGTGAAAATTTCGGCTTCCTCCATAACATCACTGTGGACTGCTTCGAGGTGCTTTAGCACTTCAGGGTGATCCTCGTAAGTCTTCTTCAGCTCGATCATTATCGGATCGATCGCCAGCTGGCTGAACTCCTGGTTCAGTGCCTTGAACAGGTCGCGACTGTCCTTCTTCCAGATGGGCAGCTGCCGTACGATGATTTTCAGTTCATCCTTGAGCTTGTCGATCACTGCCATGGATTGCTTCTGTTGGTCTTCGGGCAGCGCCTCGAAATCCTTGGGCGAGATGACCTCATCGTCCTTCATGGGGGCGAGTGTGTAGCCATTGGGCGTCTGGATCATGGCGATCTCGCGCTCCCTGGCTTTATCCGCGAGTGTCCCGAAGGCCTCTTTCTCATGGTTCTGGTAAGCCTCACCCAGCTCCTGCACCCTCGATTGGTACTCGTCGCTCTGGAAGGTGGAGGGCAGTGTGCCCAGCAGTTCTTCGACTGCATGGGCCATGTCGTTGCGTAGCTGCCTGGCCATGCCCCGGGGTAGCTGCAGGGCGATGGGTTTATCGGGGGAGTCGAAATTATTGACATAGCACCAGTCAGAGACCTCTCCCTGTGGGGCTGCGCTGTCACCATCGAGCAGCTTGCCCAGCAGTTCCTGTTTGCCAATACCGGTGCTGCCCAACAGGAAAATGTTATAGCCGTCGTGCCCGATACTCAGGCCAAATTCCAGGGCTTCCACGGCACGCTCCTGACCAAGGTGCTCCCCCAACGGCTCTAGTTCATCAGTGCTGGTGAAGTCCAGGTCGGCGGGGTCGCAATGGCGGTATAGCTGATGTATTTGCAGCGCGTTCTGTGTCGCTGCGGGCAATAGCCCGGGATTTTCGTCGCTCATTGTAGATCGCTCTCATTGTCGTTTTATCC
>CBDTVJ010000555.1:0-2934 GCA_965363655.1 uncultured Halieaceae bacterium
CGCCATTCTCAACAATGATGGCTACAGCGATCGTGGGGGCCTCTATCGGCGCGAAGGCGATGAACAGGCCGTGGTGGCGGTGCCTTTCCGCCACTTCTTCCTCTTTATACACCGAGTTCTGGGCAATGCCGATGACCTGGGCAGTGCCGGTTTTCCCCGCCATTTCGTAGCTTATGCCAGCGGCCAGGTATTTCGCTGTACCGTGCTTGCCATGCACCACTTCGCGCATGCCGTCAAAGACCGCATCCCAGTACGACGCCTCGGCGGTAATGGGCTCCAGGGGCGGCAAGTCCAGGGCTGCACCGTCAATGGTTTTGACCAGTCGCGGCGTCCTGCGCTGCCCTTTGCTCGCCATGACGCTAGTGGCGACTGCCAGTTGCATAGGTGAGGCCAGCATATAGCCCTGCCCGATGCCGGCACTGATCGTCTCACCGGGATACCAGGGCTGCGCCAAGGCCTCGCGCTTCCAGCGTGTGGATGGCAGCACCCCGGCGCGCTCGTTGGTGGTATCGATCCCGGTACGGCCACCAAAACCGAAGGGATGCAGGTATTCGAACATGCGGTCGATAGTCAGGCGCCGGGCGAGATCGTAGAAATAGACGTCACAGGATTCCGCAATGGCCATCTTCATGGCGACCTGGGGAGCGTGACCGGTGCCCCTGATACGCAGTATCCAGTCGCGGTAGAGACGGGAGTCACCGGGCAGTTTATAAAAGCCCGGGTCGGGCACAGTGGTCTCAGTGGTAACCAGCCCCGACTCCAGCCCGGCCATGGCCATAAAGGGCTTGATGGTGGACCCCGGCGGGTACGACCCCTGTATCGCGCGGTTGAACAGGGGCACGTCCAGCGAATCACGCAGCGCGCTGTATTCCTTGGTGCTGATGCCGTTTACAAACAGGTTGGTGTCAAAGCCGGGCGTCGAGACCAGCGCCAGCACCCCGCCGGTGAGCGGGTCGATGGCGACCACCGCCCCGCGCCTGTCACCGAGGGCCTCAACAGCGGCACGCTGCACCTTGTAATCGAGGTGCAGCGTTAAATCTGTGCCCGGCGCCGGTACATGGCGCTCCAGCACACGCAGTACACGACCATGGGCATTGGTTTCCACGTTCTGGTAACCCACGTCGCCGTGCAGGATTTCCTCGTAATACTTTTCGATGCCCACTTTGCCCACATGAAAGGTGCCGCGATAATCTGTCTCGTCCAGTATCAGGGCCTCCCGCTCATTAATGCGGCCAACATAACCCAGGGCATGGGAGAACAGCTCACCATGGGGATAGTGGCGCAACAACTGGGCGTCCACCACCACACCCGGCAGGCGATAGCGATTGACGGCCAGGCGGGCCCGCTCCTGTTCCGTCAGGCGAAAGCGCAGTGGCACGGCCTCATAAGGCCGGCTGCGCAGGCGCCGTTTCTGGAATTTTTCTATGTCCCCTGCAGAGATCGGCAGCAGGGCCTGCAGTTCCTTGATAGTGGCATCCACATCGCCTACCCGCTCACTCACCATCGACAGGATATAGCTGGGCCGGTTGTCCGCCAGCAGAATGCCGTTGCGGTCATAAATGAGTCCGCGCTTGGGCGGCAGGGGTTGCAACTGCACCCGGTTGCGCTCGGACTGGGTGCTGTAAATTTCGTACTCGCTTATCTGCAGGGAGTAGTAACGCACGAGGACGAGGCCCAGCAGACCCACCACCAGGCAGATAGCGGCCACCGTGCGTGCGCCATAAACGCGAGATTCAAGGTGCGGGTCTTTTAAAGCGGCAAATTGGGGCATTTAGACGGTTGGCCTGACCTGTACTGCGCTGGCGACTGGGAACACTACTGACGATGATACGGGTGGTTGACGGTAATTGTCCAAGCCCGATACAACTGCTCGGCCAATATTACGCGCACCAGGGGGTGTGGCAGGGTCAGATCACTGAGGGACCAGCGCTGGTCAGCCCGCTCCAGACACTGTGGCGACAGGCCATCAGGGCCGCCGATCAGCAAACTGAAATTGTCACCGGACATCTGCCAGTTCTCCAGTTGCTGCGCCAGTTGCTCGGTAGAAAGACGCTTGCCCTCGACATCCAGGGCAATCACCCGGTCGCCAGTGGGCACCGTTTTCAGGATTTGCTCGCCCTCTGCGGCGCACAGTTGCCGGGGCGGGGTGTCCTTGCCGCGTCGGGCCAGGGGAATTTCGCGCCAGTCGAGCTGCAGCTCCCGCGGCAGGCGCTTGGTGTACTCCTCGATACCGGCATTAATCCACGCGGGCATTTTGGTGCCGACCGCGATGACACTGATGCGCATCAGGAACTGGCTACAGGCAGGGTCCAGAGGCGTTCGAGGTCATAAAGATCCCGTGTCGCGGGCAACATGACATGGACTACCACGTCACCAAAATCCACCAGCACCCATTCGCCGGCGTCATCACCCTCGATCCCGATCGGGGGCATCCCCTGCTTTTTGGCTTCCACGGAGACATTGTTAGCCAGTGCCTTGACGTGCCGGTTGGAGGTGCCGCTGGCAATCACCAGCTTATCCATGACATCCGTCAAGCCGCCAACATCCATAGTTACGATATTGACGCCCTTGAGATCATCCAATGCCTCGACGATCAAGTGGCTTAACGGCTCAGCTTCCATAAAATTGACACACCTTTAATTCCATACACTCCTGTCCTGTTTACTGATAGAGATTGTGAGTTTGAATATAGTCCAATACTGATTGCGGCATAAGGTATCTCGCCGACTGCCCCGCCGCCAGCAGCGCCCGTATTTCAGTGGACGATATGGCCTGCGGACGCAATTCCTCGATCAGGATGCCCCCGGCGGCACGCTGGCACAGCTCGCTGGCATCGCCCAGCCGGTGCTGTTGCAGCCACTGCGCCACCTCGCCGCGCTCCGGCAGGGCCCAGCCCGGACGCGCGATCACCACAATGTGGGCCAGCTCCAGCAG
>CBDTVJ010000556.1:0-2892 GCA_965363655.1 uncultured Halieaceae bacterium
CTCCACGATGTTATTCAGATATTTGCATTGGCGAATCTTGATGCGCTTGTTCTCGTCAGTGTTGTACTGCTTGATGGCCGCCGTATTGGCACCACTTTTGTCGATATTGATCAGGCTGGGTTTGCCGTTTGAGCCGATGGCTCTGTTCAGAAATCGGCGCGCTGCCTTCTTATCACGCTTTGCGGTCAGTAGAAAATCGATAGTATTGCCTTGCTTGTCGACGGCTCGATAGAGATATCTCCACTCACCTCTGATTTTGATATACGTTTCATCCAGCCGCCAGCGATTGCCAGCCCGTTTCTTGTTTTTACAAAAAGCTTTCTCGATGCGAGGTGCGTAATGCACGACCCAGCGCTGAATGGTGCTGTGATCTACTAAATAGCCACGCTCCTGCATCAGCTCCTCCAGGTCGCGATAGCTGAGCGAATAGGCGACATACCACCGGACGCATTGTAATATCATGTCTTGCTGGTGGTGACGACCTTTGAAACTGATCACGATTTATCCAATTGTTGAAATGCTAAGGGCAGGAGTATAGCGTAGGAGGTCAGCGCCAGTGAGTTTGCGACAGAACCTATGCTGCTGGGTCTAATCTGATATAGGACATCCTGTCGAATACGGTGAATCCAGCATTTCTACCATTGGCAGTGTTTCTATCCTTCTGCTCCACTATCGTGCCATTGACTGAAGGGATGACCGACCAGGTTGACGTTATAGTAACGTGGATCACCAGTCACTTCTGCAACCGCCCAATCGGGAATGGCAGGGGATTCAGTCTCGCTGCGCAGTTCTACTTCGGCTATAACCAGACCGCTGTTCGCCCCATGAAACACATCGACCTCCCACTCGTACCCCTGATACTGCCTGCGGTAACGAGTTTTCCTGATCACTGATCCGTCACAAAATTCAGCCAGAATCTGGCGGGCATCATCCACAGGGATGTCATACTCGAATTCAGATCGCCTTGCGCCGACATTTTTCCCCTTGATAGTCAGCCACGCTCGTTCACCCGACAGACGAACTCTTACCGCGCTGAGGTCGTGTGTGGCGATGAAACCCTGGCAAATTGCCTCACCATCACGCAGCGGGCCAATGCGATCAGTGGCTACGAGGAACTTGCGTTCTATTTCCAGTGCCATGCGACTATGCTTCCTCTTCAGGTTTCCCCAGCCGCAGCGGCCAGTTCCTGCCATTCACTCTCCAGGACAGAACCCACATGCACCAGGGATTCAGTCCTGCTGGTCTCGATCGCTGCTGCCAGTACTCCCAAGGCAGCGTCTAGTTCAGGATCATCGCTTATGCCGGCCCCGGCAGCGATCTGCACGACTAAACTATGGTGCACAACCGTATCGTGCCAGTTGCCCAATTCATCCTGGAGCCGCTTGCATATTTTTTTGATGGCTTTCAGCTCATGCTTCTCCCGGTCGCCTTTTCCGCTGGCATAGCCCAAGCTGTAGCGCAGGTTTTTTATGGCTATACGGAATTTATGCCAGCTGCGTTCGTCACCGCGACTCATCGCCCGACGACCTGCCTTGAGTGTCCGTTTCGCTACCTTCCGGTTCCCGCCATGCAGGGTGACCTCGGCAAAAGCCTGTGTGCCAGATTGCTTAACCAACGTTTTCCAACGTGACAGGGTCGTACGCCAGCTGCGAGATTGAAGGATTTCCAGCACGTTTTCGTGCGCCTGCTGGCGATAGGCCTCCACTACGGGCTGTAAAGTGTGCCAATGCGGGGAGGGCAGTACGTCCGCTGCATAAATTGCCAGGGTATCCCAGTCTCTGGCGGTGTTGGTCTTTACGGCGAGTCGGCCCCAGTCCTTTCGCAGCGCGGCAGGTGACTTGCCAGGTTGTGACTTGAGCAGTGCTCGAGCCCGTCGAATATTGATACGCAGCTGGTGCAGGTCTTCGTCCTTGTATGTATCCAGCAGTGCTTTGTGAGCCGATTGCAGCTTCCGCGAGATTTTTTTGGCATCAGTCGTCATATATTGGGATCGGCCGGGTGTCGACACATCGGTAGGTTCAGGGCAGGCAAAAACGTTCAGCTGTCTGTTGTAAACATCATATGGATGCACCGCTGCAAGGTCCAGCGGAGATATCGACAAGTTAAAACCTTGGGGTTGAAGGAACCACCCCTTGTGCCTGTGGGTGGCGAATCAATTTCCGAATAGCATCAGATGGTTAGCTATTGTTGCTTTCATCGATGGATATCATCATCGGAAAACATGAGATAGATTGTTTTCCTGCTTTTCAACCTGCTCACCACCCGCCGCCAGCCATCTACCCCCAATCCCTTCCACCCCACCACCGGCGTCAAGACGTCAAGTCCAACGGGTGTAATTGGAGTATTTACCCCCGGGGTATACCCCATGCTTTTCCTGGATTGAGCAAAGACATCTGGCCGGAAATTTTGATGGGGCTCTATAAAGAGCCTGGTCATCCAGGATTGCCACGACAGCTACCTGCATCCGGAGTCTTGCCCTACACGGCAGAGCATCCCTGGGCATTACCCAAACCATGGCCGTGACACTTTGCTCAGCTGTGACGACTCTCGAGCAGAGGACAGCGAGTTGTTGAACGGCTACTTTGCTCCAAAGCGGCCGGTGGCATGATAGGATGGCGACAGGCAGATTTCGACTCATTGCGGTCTTAAGGAATCAGCCGATTTCAGCTCACTGACGCCGCAAACTGCGCGTTTGTCTCAATATTCAACTGTCCCGCCAGCCCGGCCTCCCGGTGCACGGCAATGTCTTGGTATTCGGGGCTGGAGATCATTTCCAGCATGGCGGCGCGGCTGGGGTACATGGCGATCGCCACATCGTCCCACAGTTCTTCAACCTCGCCCAGCATCAGGCGAGAGACAGTGCCGGAGAAAATGATGCCACCTTTGACGACC